>QMPB01000058.1 GCA_003648395.1 Bacteroidota bacterium | reverse complement strand
CTTTAGAAAATCACATTATGATTGATGCTGATAGCATTGCTAAGGATCTTGGCTCGGTAAAAGCGGCTAACATTGTTATGCTTGGTGCTGGAATTCCTTTTATTGGTCTTGATGTTAAAATGTTAGAAGACGCTCTTGGTGTTTTATTTGGCAGAAAAGGACAGGATGTTGTTGATTTAAACATTAAAGCACTGCATGCTGGTATAGAAGAAGCTAATAAGGTAATAAATAAATAGCACACCTTTAATGGTGACTTTCTTCTATAGTTGTATCAATTAAGGAAGGATTTATTTAAGATATATTAATATTGCAGTCTCGATGATTTTCGGGACTGCTTTTTTTAATTAAATATATTAATGCAAAATTGGTTAAAAATATCAACGGAGGAATATGGTGTATTTAAATTACATTTCTTATTCACCCTTATACAAGGAATAATTACTGGTGTATTTGCTCTAAATGAGCTGGTATATATTAAGGATATGAATGCTACAAATTTTCAGCTAAGTGTTCTCTTGCAACTTAGTGTGATTATAATGGTAGTTTCTATTGTTGTAAATGAGTTTTTAAGACGCGTTTCCAATAAAAAGAAAATGCTTAAAATAGTTGCCCTTATTACCCATCTGCCACTATTACTATTTTATTTCTTTCCTCAAAATATTGAAGCATATACCAATAGTGAATTTTATCATTATGCCTTCCTTTCGATTTTCTTTTTCTTTTATCTAAACCTAATAATTACTCTTCCCACCATAAACCAGATGCTTAAATCTGCCTATACTCATAATAATTTTGGTAGATTATACAGTTATACTTCCTCAACAAACAAAATCATGATAATGGTAACAACTCTTGCCTTTGGTTTTCTTCTTGACGATTACTCATTTGCCTTTGTATATATATATCCCCTAATTGGAATATTAGGAATAATATCAATATTTCTATTGTCGAAAATACCACAGGTTGAAGAAATACCTGTAAAACAGAGTTTTGCTAAGGCAATTAATAATTCTTTTAAGTATATGGTTGATATATTAAAAAACAATAAACCATTCTTACATTTTGAACTTGGATTTATGTTCTATGGTTTTGCGTGGATGATTAGTGCAGCTATAATACCAATATATTTTAATGATGTATTTGAGATGAATCATGCAACATACGGTTTCTATAAAAATGGATATAATGTATTAGCAATCTTATTATTACCTTTCTTTGGAAGCCTATTAGGCAGAATAGATGCACGAACATTTGGGGCAATTACTTTTGGTTCGTTAATGCTATTTACCTTCACCTTAGGAATAGCCCAATACTATATGCAATACATCGAGTTTTTTGGAATTAGAATATACTTTAGCCTATTAATTGCCTATGGTTTTTATGGCATATTTGCCGCAACAATGGCATTATTATGGTTTATAGGCTCAGCATACTTTTGCCAAAAGGAAGAAGCTGCAAGATATCAATCAATCCACCTAAGCCTTACAGGCTTTAGAGCAATCCTTAGTTTCCAGATAGGTATATGGATGTATATGGCAATGGGATTTACATTCACATTTATGGTAGCAGCATTCGCCTTACTAATTGCAGTTATTTTAATGCTGTGGTCGGTAAAGAAGTAAACACTTCCGCATTATAGGCATTAAATTAATATTTTTTATTTGTTAGGAATACTAATCAATCAATAAAATCGTTTACTTTTGCAGCATTAAATAATAATACACATGAAATTACGCGCCGAAAATTTAGTAAAAGTATATAAACAACGAAAAGTTGTTAATAATGTAAATATTGAGGTTAATCAAGGAGAAATTGTTGGTCTATTAGGTCCTAACGGAGCAGGAAAAACTACATCATTCTATATGATTGTTGGTCTAATAAAACCCAATGGAGGAAAGATTTTCCTTGATGATATTGAGATTACTAAAGAAGCCATGTACAAAAGAGCAAGACGTGGCGTTGGTTATTTAGCTCAAGAAGCTTCTGTATTTCGTCAGCTAAGTGTTGAGGATAATATTATGGCAGTTTTACAATTTACTAAGCTTAGTAAAGCTGAGCAAAAAGAAAAACTAGAAACCCTACTTGATGAATTTGGTCTTCAACATATTCGTAAAAACATAGGAATATCATTATCAGGAGGAGAACGTCGTAGAACAGAGATTGCACGATCGCTAGCTGTTGACCCAAAGTTTATTTTACTTGATGAGCCATTTGCAGGAGTTGACCCTATTGCTGTTGAAGATATTCAAAATGTAATTGCCAAACTTAAGGAAAAGAATATTGGAATACTTATTACCGACCATAATGTGCGCGAAACATTAAGTATTACCGATAGAGCATATTTACTTTTTGAAGGCGAAATACTTAAAGCAGGTTCGGCAGACGACCTAGTAAACGACGAGCAAGTTCGTAAGGTATATTTAGGAAAGAATTTTGAACTAAAGTAACAATCGTATTACCCTAATTTTCAGTATATTAAAATCATAAAAAATCGTATATCATAAAATATGCTAAAGATTATTATTATTAAAGGTTTTACGAAAATCAAAGAAAATAATGATTACTTTTGCAGCCGCTTTTATACAAAGCATTATACACAGCTATAATTAGATGGTATAATTTAATTTAATAGTAAACAATTATTATGGAAAAATTATCAAAAGAAACAACAAAAGAGCTTTTTAAAGAGTTCGGCAAGAGCGAGTTTGACACAGGTTCTACTGAAGGTCAAGTAGCTTTATTCACAGCACGTATTAAGCACTTAACTGAGCACTTAAAAGTAAATCGTAAAGATTTTGCTACTGAGCGTTCATTAGTACTTATGGTAGGTAAGCGTCGTAAATTGCTATCTTACTTAATGCGTAAAGATATCAACAGATATCGTGAATTAATTAAGAAACTAGGTTTAAGAAAATAATGAATTTCTTAACAAAAATATTCTAAACGGGGAAAGCTAACTAATGAACATTAGTTAGCTTTCTGTATGTTTGGGCAAGTTATTTTATAAGTGAGAATAGCGAGTCCGATTCAAACACAAATATCACTTACATAGACGATTACAAATTTAAAGAAGATTAAAGATGTCAAAAATTGGAATTAACAAGACTTTCCAAATGCCTGATGGTAGAGAAATCATCATTGAAACAGGAAAGCTAGCAAAACAGGCTGATGGGTCTGTTGTAGTAAAAGTAGGTGACACCATGATAATGGCCACCGTAGTAGGAAAAAAAGAAGCAGCAGCAAACGTGGATTTCATGCCACTTTCTGTTGATTACCAAGAAAAATATGCAGCAGCAGGTCGTTTCCCTGGAGGATTTTTCAAAAGAGAAGCTCGACCTTCTGAGTATGAAATACTTATATCAAGACTAATAGACAGAGTTTTACGTCCATTATTCCCTTCAGACTATCATGCTGAAGTACAAGTAATAGTAAATCTAATATCATTAGAACAAGGTATGCAACCTGATGCTTATGCAGCATTAGCAGCATCAGCAGCTCTTGCTGTTTCTAATATTCCATTCAACGGCCCTATTTCAGAGGTTAGAGTTGCAAGACTTGATGGCAAATGGTTAGTTAACCCTAGTATTGAAGAAACAGAAGCTGCAGATTTGGAGCTTATGATTGGTGCTTCATACGAAAACATCATGATGATTGAGGGAGAGATGAAAGAAGTTTCTGAAGAAGTAATGATGGAGGCTTTTGAATTTGCACATAAAGCTATTAAAGTACAATGTCAAGCTCAGATGGATTTAGCCGCTATGGTTGAGAAATCAAGCCCTAAAAGAGAATATAACCACGAAGATAGTGACTTAGAATTACAAAAGAGAATTCAAGAAGAATTATCTGAGAAAGTATATGCTGCAGCAGCTTCAGACACTGCTGATAAGCACAAAAGAGGTGAAATGTTTGCTGCAATTCGTGATGAGTGGGTTGAAACTCTTGACGCAGAATATGCTGGCGAAAAAATGAGCCTTATTAAGAAGTATTACCACGATGTTGAGAAAAACATGGTTCGTAAGATGATTCTTGAAGAAAGAAAACGCCTTGATGGTCGTAAGCTTGACCAAATTCGTGATATCTGGACAGAAGTTAATTATCTTCCTTCGGTACACGGTTCTGCGGTATTTACTCGTGGCGAAACTCAATCGTTAACATCTGTTACTTTAGGTAGCAAAATGGATGAACAAATAATTGATGGAGCTGTTTTTGATGGAAAGAATAACTTTATGCTGCACTATAACTTCCCTCCTTACTCAGTAGGTGAAGCTCGTTTCTTAAGAGGAACTTCACGTCGTGAAGTTGGTCACGGAAACTTGGCAATGCGCGCACTTAAAGGAATGCTTCCTTCTGGCGAAGAAAATCCTTATACTATTCGTATTGTATCAGAGATTTTAGAATCTAATGGTTCTTCATCAATGGCTACAGTATGTGCTGGCTCATTAGCACTTATGGATGCAGGAATTAAATTAAAGAAAGCTGTTTCTGGTATTGCAATGGGTTTAATTACCGATGCTGAAACTGGTAAATTTGCTGTTCTTTCTGATATTTTGGGAGACGAAGATCACCTAGGTGATATGGACTTTAAAGTAACAGGTACAAGAGATGGTATCACTGCTTGTCAGATGGATATTAAAGTTGAAGGTCTTTCTTATGAAATTCTTTCGGAAGCATTAGCTCAGGCAAAAGCTGGTCGTATGCATATTCTTGACAAAATGGAAGAAACTATCACTGAGCCTCGTGCTGATTATAAAGACTTTGTTCCAAGAATTGAAAAAGTATATATCGATAAAGAATTTATTGGTGCAGTAATCGGACCTGGTGGAAAGATTATTCAAGATATTCAACTTAAAACAGGTACAACTATTATACTTGAAGAAGTTGGTAATCAAGGCGTAATTGACATTATGGCAACTGATAAATCTGCTTTAGAAGCAGCAAAAGACCGTATTAAAAGTATTGTTTCTGTTCCTGAAGTTGGCGAAACATACCATGCTACTGTAAAGAGCATTATGCCTTACGGTGCATTTGTTGAGATTCTTCCTGGAAAAGAAGGTTTACTTCACGTATCAGAGATAGATTGGAAACGTATTGAGAATGTTGCTGATGTTCTTAAGGAAGGTCAAGAGATTGATGTTAAACTACTATCTGTAGATGCTCGATCAGGAAAATTCAAGCTTTCAGCTAAGGCTCTTAAGCCTCGTCCAGAAAGAGACTAAATAATTTAGCGGAGATGTTAACACTCTAACATCTCCGTTAGTTTAATTATCAAAAGGGCTACTAATTGATATTAAACATATTATAGCTAGAAATGAAACTTTTTGCAAAAATTAGCGTTTCTAAATCTACAATACAAAAAGTAATGGTTTATTTTACTTAAAAAGAATAAAATGAGACAATTAAAAATCCAAAAGCAAGTAACGAATAGAGATACAGCTTCGTTAGATAAATACCTTCAAGAGATTGGACGTGTTGATTTAATTACAGCTGAGGAGGAAGTTATCTTAGCTCAAAAAATAAAACAAGGAGATGAACAGGCTTTAGATAAGTTAACAAAAGCAAATCTTAGATTTGTTGTTTCAGTTTCAAAGCAATATCAAAACCAAGGTTTAACCCTACCCGACCTTATTAATGAAGGAAACCTAGGGCTTATTAAAGCAGCAAAAAGATTCGATGAAACCAGAGGTTTTAAATTTATTTCTTATGCCGTATGGTGGATTCGTCAATCGATATTGCAAGCATTAGCTGAGCAATCGCGAATTGTACGCCTTCCTCTTAATAAAATTGGATCGATAAATAAAATCAATAAAGCAAAAGCATATCTTGAGCAAACTCTTGGTCAGCCACCAAGAAACGAAGATATTGCTGAATACTTAGATATTACTGTAAGAGAAGTTAAAGAGTCATTAAAAAACGCTAATCGACACGTAAGCCTTGATGCTCCCCTTACTTCTGATGATGATACAAATATGTATGACTTAATGAGTACTAACGACACTCCTAACCCGGAGAGTCAGTTATTATACGAATCATTAAGAAAAGAGATTTCTAGAGCTATTACTACACTTTCTGAAAGAGAATCTGATGTAATTAAACTATACTTTGGACTAGATGGAGAGCATCCATTAACACTTGAAGAGATAGGCGAAGAATTTGACTTAACTCGCGAGAGAGTTCGTCAAATTAAAGAAAAAGCAATTAGAAGATTAAAGCATACCTCAAGAAGTAAAATTCTTAAAACTTATTTGGGATAATCATCTAAATAATAAAATCTTAATAAAAAGGTGGAATAATAATTCCACCTTTTTTTTATGTAATAATATTTTATTAAGGCATATAATAACTATTATTATGGGATAATAAAATATCAATTCAGAAAATATTAATAAATAATTAAATTTTATATAATTGTATTCAAAAAAACATATATTTGCTACTTATTATTAAAACAATTACAAAAACACAAAAACACAGTAAATAATATGAGTGATTTTAATGACAAGGGAGAAGTTTTTTCAAAAAGAGTAAAAGCTGGTAAAAGGACATATTTTTTTGATGTAAAAGAAACAAAAGCTGGTGAGTATTATATTACTCTAACAGAAAGTAAAAAAAGATTTAGTGAAGAATCAGGGAAATTCTTCTTTGAAAAACATAAATTGTTTCTTTATAAAGAAGATTATTCAAAGTTTAAAAATAGTTTGAATGACGTTTTAGAATTTATTCAAGAGAATCAAGGCTATGATGAAGACTATGAGCGCTATTCTGATAATGAGGAAGTAGAAAATTAAAACTACCTACTTTTTTATAAGTTATGACATTAAAAGCTTGATAAACATTAATGATTTATCAAGCTTTTTGTGTATAAAAACTAAGAATTATACTCATTATAATTTTGTTGAAATAAAACTGTATGTCATTTTAATATACAGTTCTTTTTTTTTACCTTTGTGGTTGTTACTAATTTGTATTAAATGATAGCTTCATACATATATAACTATTGGTAACCAACTAGATACACTATATTTACTTCTAATTAGTGGAAGTAAGAATAGTGAATACTGTTCTTTAAAATAAATAAGATATGAAATTAACAAACTACGGACACGCGTGCTGGCATATTGAACTAGAAAATGCCAAGCTATTAATTGACCCATTTATTTCGCCAAACGAATTGGCTGGAGACATTAATATAGACACCATTGAATGTGATTATATCTTAATAACTCACGGTCATGAGGATCATATTGCTGATGTGGAAAACATCGCAAAACGTACTGGAGCTAAACTAATTTCAAATTTTGAGATTATTAACTGGTTTGCAGCAAAAGGAATTGAGAATGGACATCCCATGAATATTGGTGGCAAATGGAAGTTTGATTTTGGAACTCTAACATACTTTACGGCTCAGCATTCAAGTGTTATGCCTGATGGAGCATCGGGAGGAAATCCTGGAAGTTTTATTATAGAAACTCCTAAGGAAACTTTTTACCATGCTGGAGATACTGGTCTTATGATGGATATGCAACTTATTCCTAAGCTCTATAAATTAGATTTTGCCATACTACCTATTGGCGATAATTTTACAATGGGAGTTGACGAAGCTATTATTGCTAGCGATTTTATTGATTGCAATAACATAATTGCTATGCATTATGATACATTTGGATATATTTTAGTAGAAAAAGAAGCGGCAAAACTAAAATTTGAGTCCAAAGGTAAAAAACTAAAATTTATAGATATAGGTACTACAATAGATTCTAGTTCGTTATAGATTATTATTAAGTGAGGAATCAAGCTATTTATAGCTATTTATTAATGAAAATATTATAAAATAAATAAACATATGGGAAAAGTAATTGCAATAGCAAATCAAAAAGGTGGAGTAGGCAAAACCACCACGGCTATAAACTTGGCGGCAGGATTAGCAATATTAGAGTATAAAACACTTCTTATTGATGCTGACCCGCAAGCAAATGCTACCTCAGGAGTAGGTTATGACCCTAATGATATAAAAACAAGCATTTACGAATGTATTGTTGATGATGTAAAACCACAAAGTATAGTTTTAGAAACTAAAACTCCAAACTTGGACTTATTACCTGGTCATATTGACCTTGTTGGTGCCGAAATAGAAATTATCAATATGCCAAATCGTGAAATGATGATGCGTAGTGCAATTGATAAAATTAAAGATGATTACGATTTTGTAATTATTGACTGCTCCCCTTCTCTTGGCCTAATTACAGTAAATGCATTAACTGCTGCTGATTCGGTAATTATTCCTGTTCAATGTGAATATTTTGCTCTCGAGGGTCTTGGTAAGTTATTAAATACCATTAGAATAGTTCAGGATAGACTAAATAACAAACTAGACATTGAAGGTATACTACTAACCATGTTTGATTCTCGACTAAGATTAGCAAAACAGGTTGTACAAGACGTTAGAACGCATTTCGAAAATATTGTATTTAGCACAATCATTCATAGAAATACTCGTTTAGGAGAAGCACCAAGTTTTGGTGAGCCAATTATGCTTCATGACATAAATAGTAAGGGTTCTACAAATTACTTAAACTTGAGTAAAGAAATTTTGCAAAGAAACGACATGACTAAGGTTGTCAATATAGATAAAAAGAAGAAATAATGACTGCTAAAAAAAGTGCTTTAGGAAGAGGATTAGGTGCCTTATTAGAAAGTAGCAATTACGAAAGAGCTGACGGTAGCAATATTGGAGCAAACTCCACAGGAGCCATTGCCGATATTCCATTAAATTTAATTGAAACAAATAGCGAGCAACCTCGAAAAGAGTTTGACTTAGAATTACTTGAACAACTTGCTGATTCCATAAAACATCAAGGTATAATTCAACCTATTACTGTTCGTAAAATCAGTAATAATAAATATGAGTTGATTAGTGGTGAGCGTAGATTTAGAGCTTCAAAGCTAATTGACCTTAAAGTAATTCCTGCATATATACGTGAGGCCAACGATACCGAAGCTCTTGAAATGGCTTTAGTAGAAAATATTCAGCGCCAGGACCTTAACGCCTTAGAAATTGCATTGAGCTACCAACATCTTATTCAAGATTGTGATATTAATATGGAAGACCTTGGTAAAAAAGTAGGAAAAAAACGTAGTACAATTAATAATTACTTACGCTTACTAAAACTACCAAATTCTATTCAATTAGGACTTAGAGAGGATAAAATTTCCATGGGACATGCTCGTGCTTTAATAAGTATTGAATCGGAGCAAGATCAGATATATATATTTGATGAAATAATAAAGAATAGACTATCGGTACGTCAGGTTGAAGAACTTAGTAGAAAAATACAAGATAAAAATACTATTACTACCAAAACCAAAATTGGCTTACCTTTTAAATACGAAAAACTTAATACAAAATTATCAAAACAGTTTGGTAAAGGGTCTATAATTAAACGCAATATAAAAGGCAAAGGAAGTATTAATATTTCTTTTAAAAATGATAGCGAATTAGATTTACTAATTGATAAACTACTTAATTTATAAAGATAATGTATAAGTATCTTATCATAATTTCTCTACTGCTCATAACTGCATCTAGCATCAAAGCTCAGGATACTGGCAAGCTAGATGTTGAGGGTATTGAAATACATCAAGATACAAGTTCTCACTCTCCAAAACTAGCAGGCTTTCTATCCTTAGGACTTCCAGGATTAGGCCAGGCATATAATAAGAAATATTGGAAAATTCCTATAATCTATGCTGGCTTTACAGGACTTACTTATTTGGTTATAGATAATCATAAGAATTATATAGAATTTCGTGATGCATATATTGCTAGAATTGAGGACACTCCCGGAAACGAAGACATACTACCACAATATACTACGGAAAACATAAGAGTACTAAAAAACCTATACTGGAAAGATCGTGATTTTTATATTATTATGACGATCACCTTATACGCCATACAAGCACTTGATGCTGTTGTTGACGCACATTTTTTTGATTACGATATGAGCAACGACCTTAGTATCCGTATTAAACCGAGTATAGAGCCCACATTGGGAACTTACCAAACCAACGCTACAGGAATTGGTGTTTCACTAAATTTTTAAACTATGAATATTGCACTTTTAGGTTATGGACGAATGGGAAAGGCCATTGAAGAATTAGCCATGGAGCGTGGGCATATAATTATTGCCACTATTGACAATGAAACTGATTGGCAAGAGAAGAACGACCGGCTATTAAAAGCTGATGTTGCTATAGATTTTAGTACTCCAAATAGCATTATCAATAATATTAATAATTGCATTGAGCTAAACCTACCTCTTGTTGTTGGTACCACTGGCTGGAACGATTCATTTAAAGATATTAAAAACACTATTCTTTCTAAAGATTTAGCATTTATTTGGGCATCAAATTTTAGTATTGGAGTAAATATTTTCTTTAAGCTGAATAAAGAACTTGCCAAACTAATGAATAAGTATGATGAATATGACGTGAGTATTAAAGAAGTGCATCATGCTGGCAAACTTGATATGCCAAGTGGCACAGCCATAAGTATTGCGAATGAGGTAATAACTAATTTGGATAGAAAAAACAATTGGAAACTTGATACTAATTCTAATGACAACAATCCAAATGAAATTATGATATATGCAGAAAGAATTGACCCAGTAGCTGGCACTCACACTACTATTTTTGAGTCTGATATTGACAGTATTGAAATAACTCACACTGCCAAAAACAGAAAAGGATTTGCCACAGGTGCAGTTATTGCAGCAGAGTGGTTAAAAGATAAAAAAGGGTTTTATGAATTTAAAGAAGTCTTTTTTTCATAACAATAATATACTAATATAAAACACGTTAATTAGCTTTAGATAAATTTATAAGCAAACTACTTATAAAATAAATTTTAACACTGTAATAAGAAAGAATAATTATGGAAACATTTTATATAATAATACTAGTACTTGCAATACCTTCAATTATTGGGCTAATGCAAATTTTTGAGAAAGCAGGATTTAACAAATGGGTTGCACTAATCCCGTTCTATAATGCATATATCTGGGTAAAAATAATTGAAAAGCCAATATGGTGGTTAGTTTTTGTTTTTTTACCATATATAAATTTATTTATGGTGTTTCTAATGATTGCAGAAACAGCAAAGACTTTTAATAAAAACTTATTCTGGGAACAAGCAGTAGCGATACTATTTCCATATGCATATTTACCATATTTAGGCTTTAAGGAAGAAGAAAAATACCAAAAATTAGAAGAAAGACCTCCATTTACAAAATCAAAAGTTAGAGAATGGATTGATGCTATAATCTTTGCAACATTTGCTGCTACTATTATCAGAACATTTGTTTTTGAAGCTTATACAATACCAACTCCATCAATGGAGAAATCGTTGATGGTTGGCGATTACTTATTTGTAAGCAAATTGGCCTTTGGTCCTAAAGTACCAAATACTCCCCTAGCCTTTCCTTTTGTTCATCATACTTTACCATGGAGCGCCACTGCAAAATCATATTTAGAGTGGATAAAACTTCCTTACCATCGTTATTCTGGTTTCAGAAATATTACCAATAACGATATCGTAGTTTTTAATTATCCTGATGGCGATACTGTGGCTCTTAACCGACAAGATAGAAGTTATTATGCTATGGTTAGAGAATTTGGATGGAGTACGGTTAATAGACCTGGGGCAATAAACCCTAATACTGGTCAGCCATTTGGCGATATTGTAGCTCGACCTGCCGACAAAAGAGAAAACTATATTAAAAGGTGTATTGCTATTGCTGGCGATACTTTAGAAATAAAAAACCAGGATATATATATTAATGGCAAAAAAGCAGATATGCCTAATAATTATGAAACTGAGTATTTTATTTTAGGAAAAACCAAAACTATTACGGGTCCTGAACTTGAAAAAATTGGATTATCTGCCAGTGAAATAAACTCATACTCTAGTTCAATTTTTAATCAAAATTATAAGGCCGCAATAGAATCAATATTTTTGCCTAATACAACAAGTGATACTCTATTTACAAAAGCTGAGCTTCCACGATTAGGCATTATAAACCTAAGCCCTGAAATGGCAAAGAAAGTAAGTAATCACCCTGAAGTAGAGAAACTTATAAAGCTAACCTACCGTAAAGGTATTGCATATCCAGAGGATGAAATATTCCCTCACAATCCAGAAAACTATAAATGGAATCAAGATAATTTTGGTCCACTTTATATTCCTAAAAAGAATGCTACCATAGATATTAATACTAATAATATTATTCTTTATGATAGAATTATTGAGGTATATGAAGGCAATGAATTAAAGATTGAAGGTGATAGAATATTAATAAATGGAAAAATAGCTAATAGCTATACTTTCAAAATGGACTATTATTGGATGATGGGAGATAATAGACATAATTCTGCTGATTCGCGTTTTTGGGGATTTGTTCCTGAAGACCATATTGTTGGAACGCCTTCTCTCATATGGCTTTCTCGTAATCTTGATAATGGCAGCATTCGTTGGGATAGAGTATTCTCTGTGCCTGAATAGGCATTGTAAATAAACTTATAATGGACTTTGAATTTACCATAGGGCTTTTTGATATTATAAATATAACTCTTGTTTTAGGATTTATAGCATTTGGTATTTATTATTTTAGCGATTTTTGGACTAACAAAATTGCAAAGCCTTATAAATGGGAAAATGCAGTAAAAAATAATGAAATTGATAGTGAGCTTATAGCTTATGAGAAAACATACTACGACAAAATAAGACTTTATAATATTTGGTTTCAGATAGATAGAATAAAAAGAGAAAATATTGATGGAACTTTTGCCGAACTTGGAGTTTATAAAGGCGAAACCGCAAGAATTATTAACCTTTGTGCCCCCGAGCGCAACTTCTATCTATTCGACACCTTCGAAGGTTTTAATTCTAAAGATTTAGAATTTGAAAATACTGCTGATAAAAAATATAGTGAAGAGAATTTCTCAGACTCTATTCTTGATGATGTAAAGACTTTATTAAGTGCAGGTAAAAACATCAAATTCTTTAAGGGATACTTTCCTGATACTTTAACAAAAGAACATGATATTGATTATGCATTTGTAAATTTGGATGCTGATTTATATAAACCTACAAAAGCTGCATTAGATTACTTCTACCCTCGGCTAAATAAAGGCGGCGTAATAATAATCCATGATTATAATCACAACTGGGATGGAAACAGAAAAGCTGTGGAAGAATTTATGCAAACTATTTCTGAAACGCTAATAGAAATACCTGATTGGCAAGGAAGTGTAATGATAATTAAGAGCCATGACTAAGTATCTTATTAATAGTATTATCGGTATTATATATGTTGGTAGTGCACAACAAAATGACAAATCTGGGCATTTTGGCGGCCCTATAAGAACCTTTGCTTCTTGCAAGTTAAGAAATAGCATTTAGTTCGGAGGATGAGGAACATTTATTATGCGTGGTGATTTTCATACAGAAATTTATGGCCAAATAAGTACTTCTATAATATCAATAACACCTGATATCCCGCAAGTTTCTGATTATAAGATAAAGAATAGATTCACTGGACTATGATTAGGCTATTATCAATCATTTGAAAAATATCATAATTTCCATATTTCGTATTTTACAAAAATTGGTTTTGGAAGTGTTTTTATTGATGACATTAAAAACTCCACCACTATCTATGATAAAGCTCTAACTATTACACCAAGT
>QMPB01000057.1 GCA_003648395.1 Bacteroidota bacterium | reverse complement strand
TTAGCTCCAACAAAAGTAAAAGCACCAATTAAAGCTATTGGATAATTCCATTGAGGACCTGCAATAAGCAATAACTTATAAAGCATATAATATGATGCTGTTGCAGTAGCCGTAGATATTAAAGCTGAGAAACCTTGATGCGAACCTTCGTAAACATCAAGCCCCCATCCGTTTGCAGGAAATGGTTTCATTTCTAATATTGCTGCTATCATAACCAAAAACAAAGCTATACTACCACCTTTTCCCAACAATGCAGAATTACCTATTAAATCATCAAGGTAAAGCGTGCCTGTAAAAAAGTAAACAAATATAATTCCCAAAAGGAATATACTAGAAATAGCACTTGTAGCAAGCATATATTTAAAACCAGCACCTACGGTACGGTTACCATCCTCAATAAGAATAAGTCCTGCTGTAGCAATCGAAGTAATTTCGAGGAATACAAAAAGATTAAAAAGGTCACGACTCATAATTAGAACATTGAGTCCCATTAGGAAAACAATATATACAACATAAGCGTTTCTACCTTTTCTACCAAAATTAAAGAATAAGTATATTCCACCAAGCAACCCTACAAAGTTTACTATAGTAGTTAAAAAGGCTTCATTATACCCCATCAACAAATTAATTGAGAATGGAGCAGTAAAACCTGCTGTACTTATTACTTCTGCAACTTGATTTCCTGAATAGAAGGCCCAAAGCCATCCACTAGAAACATAAGTCATAAAAGCAATAGTTAAAAGGGACAATACACCAGTAAAGGTTTTTCCCAATTTTCCTAAAATTCCGATTAAGAAGCCAACTCCTAGAGCGGCTGCCACTATATAAATTGGATCTACCATTTCAAATCATTAAAGTCGTTAATTTCTAGAGATTTCTTCGCTTTAAACAACTTCATTGCATAAGCTAAAAGCAATGACGTTACACCAAGTCCAATAACAATAGCCGTTAGGACTAATGCTTGAGGCACAGGGTCAACAATAGCATTCAAAACATTATTATCAACAACTCCATCAATAGAGCTATCAATAATAGGAGCAGTACGACCTTTAACATAACCTAAGGCGACCATCACTAAATTTATACCTGTATTAAGAATTGTAAAACTTACAATAATCTTAATAATATTTTTCTGTTGAAGAACACCCCAGAATCCAACTATAACTAGCAAGAAACCGATAAGTAATCCTATTTTTCCTAATTCCAAAATTTCCATATCTATGCTTCTTTTTGTGATTTTTGATACATATTAAGTATATTTGATAGTTCAGCACCTACTTTTAAACCAACAAGGCTATAGATAACAGGAATTGTTCCTGCACTAAAAATAGTTCCAAACTCTCCAAGACCATATCCATCAAGAGTAGTATCCAAGAAACCTCCTCCAAGAAGGATACCTAACACACCAATTAAAACAACTGAAACACCTGATAAACTTTCAACCCATATTATAACGGAGTGGTTAATAGTCATATTAGGGTTAGCCATAATTGCCAACACTATAGCAGATGCTATAATTGCACCCCCTTGAAAACCTCCACCAGGAGTTAAGTGACCATTAAGAAACACATAAATACCAAAAAGAAACATTATTGGCACTAATAGTTGAGAAGCTGTTTTCAGTAGTTCTGAAGTACCTCTATGAATAATTACTTTCTCTTCGTCCTCTTTACTTAATTTCAAAAAGAAAGAGATAATTGCAGCAGTAAGAAAAAGTATTGTAATTTCTCCTAAAGTATCAAACGATCGGTAAGAAATTACAACTGCAGTAACAAGGTTAGCTGCACCTACTTCACTAGCTCCATTTTCTGCATAATGGGCTGCGATGCCTGTAAGCTCGGTATGTGGCTCATAGCTATTGTATAGATTATAAAAAATAAATCCAAAGCTGGCCAAAACAAGCGCTATTAAAAAATTTCTAAGCATTTTGTCTTTTGATTTTATTTAGTACATAAAAGAAAATTAATGTTGATAATCCGCTACCAATAGCAGCTTCAGTCATTGCTACATCAGGAGCCGCCATCAATAAGAAAAGCACCGAAGCAAATAAACTAACAACACCAGCAGCAACAATTGCCACTGATAATTTATTATTAAGAATAGCTATTACCGCCATTATCACCATAAGAACACCAATTCCTATAGCTATTACACTATATATTATTTCGTTATTCATCTTTAGGTTCCTCCACAATTTTATTATTAATATCTTCTCTTAATTTATCAACAGAAGTAAGTTTTGATAAAGGTATTTTCATTGCATAAGCAGCACGCATTAATACGTGTGACGATACAGGATTAGTAAGTAGTATAAATACTACTAATACAGCAAATCTTCCTACCCAGTTTATTTCACCCCAATTCTCAAAAGCCATTAGTGCCAATCCTATAAACGACATTATTGCACCTAAAGTAGAGGCTTTAGTTCCTGTTTGTACTCGATTATATACATCCGGCATACGAAGTAAACCTATTGCAGCAGTCAAAAGACTAAACGAACCCATCAGCAAAAATATCTGACCTATTATTTCTATAGTTTCTTTCATAATTATAACCCTCCTTGTATATATTTAGCAACAATAATAACCCCTAAGAAACTTAGAAAGCCATATACTACTGCTACATCTAAATAAATAGCACGATTAGACAAAAAAGCTATAACACCAATCATAACTAATGATGTTACTGTCATAGAATCAAAAGCTACAACACGATCTACTACTGATGGCCCTTTTATAAACCTAATCAGTCCTGCTAGCAATGTTACCATCAACATTGCTATTGAAATATAAAATACTATATTATCCATACATTACCTCCAATAATTTTTCAAATTTCCTTACTATTGCATTTGTTGCACCTTTAACATCTTCTGCCTCTACATCAATCCAATGTATATATAAAGCATCATCTGTTATCTCTATTGTAAATGTACCTGGTGTTAAAGTAATAGAGTTGGCAAGAATCAGCCTAGCCATTTTCGACTTAAGTGTAGTACTTACTTTTACAATACCTGGATTAATAGGCATTGAAGGGGAAAGCACTCTACGAGTTACATCGATATTAGCCTTAACCAATTCTATCAAAAATACAATAATGTACCAGAAAAAATAAGCAAATGCTTTAGGCGTTAGGTTAATCTCATTAAAGAGTGTGCAGCTTCCACATAGTACAACTGATAACGCAAGCGATATTCCTGTTCCTAATAAAACGCTGCTCACATCCAATGACCAAGTCAAGAGCATCCACCCTATCATAATTACCAGAAACGAAACAAATATATTTTTAATTTTCATAAAACTTTTATTATAAATTAAAGATTTTAATGGTTATTAATCATACTCAATATTTTGTTTATCTATTATCAAAATAGCTTTCACAAAACATCCAAAAAATTCAAGTAGCAAAAATAAGAAAAATAACACGATAACAATTTATTTAGAATGATGTTGGATATTTTATATACGAATAGATAATCTATAAGAATAAGACTTATCTCATATTTTAATTAGTCTAAAAATGTAAACTTTACAGTCCGTTTTAATAAAACATAATTATTTGCCTACAAAAAGGATATTTAATATAAAAATATAAGCAATAATATAAATTTTAAGCTCAATAAATTCCCAACAATATATATATCTATTTCTTAATTCACTATATATCTATGTTTTACACCTATAAGTACTTTAGATTAGAAAATGGCTATTATAGATTAAAAAGCACCAACCTTAGAGTGTAATTATACTATAATAAGACACCTTGGAATTATAGGCTAAAACCAAAGAACAGCATTATACTACAACGATAGGAAGTATAATTATTATCCTAAACTTCAAATATAAAACATCATAAAACAGTATTTATTTTTATTCTAAATAAGAAAACTTTATAAACCTTTTTAGGTGTTATTATACTAACATATTACGCCCATACTAATTGATTTTCAGTTATATAAATATAATATATGAGATTTATTAGTTTTATATATGTTTTTATTAGCAAAAAAAGTTAGAGTTCCTTATTTTTTTTTAGCATATTTGTAGTATTAAATAATTCACATTTGTTATGTATAGCAAATATGTTAAAACGTTAACAATCATAGTTTTCTTATGACAATGAACATAAAAATCAAGAGAGGTTATGACATAAAACTTAAAGGAATTGCGCAAAAAGAAGTGCAAAACCTTACAATAAGTCATTATGCATTAAAACCAACCGACTTTCATGGATTACTTCCAAAACTTTTGGCAAGAGTGGGAGATAAAGTAAAAAGAGGTACTCCTATTTTCTTTGATAAAAAAAGAGAATACATTAAAATCCCATCACCTGTAAGTGGCACTATCACGGAGGTAGTAAGAGGTGCAAAGCGAAAAATGCTTGAAATAAAGATTGAAGCTGATGCAAATGATGAATTTGTATCTTATACAAAAGCACAACCTTCTTCCATGGATTCTAAAGCAATTACAGAACAGTTGATCGAAAGTGGCTTATGGTCATTAATTCGTCAGCGACCATATACTGTAGTTGCTCACCCAGAGGATAAGCCAAAAGCAATATATATTTCTGGATTTGACACAGCGCCATTGGCTGCTGATATTGATTTTATACTAAGTGGTAAGGAAGAATCTTTTCAGGCTGGAGTTGATGCATTAGCAAAACTAACAGACGGAAAAGTAAATCTTGGAATAAATGCTAAGTCTAGCACTGGTTTCTTTAATAATATAAAGAATGTAGACCTTAACACATTCTCTGGACCACATCCAGCAGGAAATGTAGGAATTCAGATTCATCATACCTCTCCTATTAATAAAGGCGAAACTGTATGGATAGTACAAGCTCAAGATGTAGCTACTATTGGCGATTTGTTTCTTACTGGAGAGTATAAGCCAGAAATAACAATTGCACTTGCAGGATCTGAAGTAATTGCTCCGCAGTATTATAAAATAAACCGTGGCTCATGCATTTCTGATATTATAAAAGACAAACTTAATACTAATGATAGTTTACGTATTATAAGTGGGAATGTACTCACCGGTAATAATATTGGTAATAAAGGTGCATTATCTTATTATCATAATGCTATAACAGTAATTCCAGAGGGCAATAAATTTGAATTCTTTGGTTGGTTAATTCCAAGCCCAAAGAAGCATAGTTTCTACAGAACAGCATTCTCTTGGTTAACGCCAAAAAAAGAATACGCTCTAAACACCAATTTAAATGGTGGCGAACGTGCTTTTGTTTTTACTGGTCAAATGGAAAAAGTATTCCCAATGGACATACTTCCTATTCAATTAATAAAATCTATCATGATTAACGATATTGATATGATGGAAAATTTGGGTATTTACGAAGTAGATGAAGAAGACTTTGCATTATGCGAATATATAAGTACTTCAAAAATTGACATTCAGAAAATACTTAGAGAAGGACTTGATGAATTACGCAAAGAAATGAGTTAATTAATGATAATCAATATATAGATGAAATTTATAAGAAACATATTAGACAATATAAAGCCTCATGTGCAAAAAGGAGAAAAGTTTCAGGCTTTTCACTCCATGTTTGATGCCGCTGATACTTTATTTTATACTCCCGACGTAGTTACAACATCGGGAAGTCACATCAGAGATGGAGTGGATATGAAACGCTCAATGTTTATTGTGGTAATTGCTATGATTCCCGCCCTACTTTTTGGAATGTGGAATGCTGGAAACCTACATTATGCATCCATTGGCGAAACAGCAAGCTTTATGGATACTTTTTGGTTTGGTTTTATTCAAGTATTACCTATCGTATTAGTAACATACATTGTTGGTTTGGGTATTGAGATAGCTTTTGCACAAGGCAGAGGCCACGAAGTAAACGAAGGATTCTTTGTTTCGGGAATGCTTATTCCATTAATTGTACCTGTATCAACTCCACTATGGATGTTAGCAGTAGCAGTAGCTTTTGCTGTTGTTTTTGGAAAAGAAGTTTTTGGAGGCACAGGAATGAACATTGTTAACCCTGCTTTACTAACAAGAGCAGTATTATTCTTTGCCTACCCATCGGCAATGAGTGGTGACAAGGTTTGGATTGCTGAAAAAGCTGATGCTTTTTCTGGAGCAACTCCACTTGCAGAACTAACTGCTGGTAATGATATTGGCATTAGCCATATGGAAATGATAATTGGTAATTATGCAGGATCAGTAGGAGAAACCTCAATTATTGCTTTAGCAATAGGAGCTTTTATCTTATTGGCTACAGGAGTTGGAAACTGGAAATTAATGTTATCATTCTTCGTAGGAGGAATAGCCATGGGAGGAATACTTCATGGATTGGCCGATTCTTTTCCTGATAATACATATTTACAACTTTGCCCATGGGAGCATATTCTTATTGGTGGTTTTGCATTTGGTGGTATATTTATGATTACCGACCCAGTAACAGCCGCACAAACAGAAATGGGAAAATGGATATACGGCTTTTTAGCAGGTTTTATTGCTATACTAGTACGTGTACTTAACCCTGCTTACCCTGAAGGTGTAATGTTAGCAATACTATTTATGAATGTATTTGCTCCAACAATCGACTTCTACGTTGTAGATTCAAATATTAAAAAACGACTTAAACGTGCTAAACTTAGCGCTTAACCATTAAATAATTTATAGATATGAACAAGAACAGTAATTCATACATTTTTATTTATGCTTCGGTAATGGTTGTATTGGTAGCGGTAATACTTACCTCCGCCAACCTTGCGCTAAAACCTTTGCAGGATAAAAATAAAGAAAATGAAAAGATGATCAACCTATTGAGCTCAATAGGAATTGATGCTGATGCAAGCAATGCATCAGAGCTATACTCAAAGCACCTAAAGAAAGAGGTGATAATTAATGAGAATGGAGAAGAACTTAGCACTTATGCTAATGGAGAACTTACTGGTAGTAAACGTGCTTTTGGTGTAAACCTAAAGACTGCATTATATAATGCTAGTAAAGGAGAAGTAGCCATGCCACTATTCGTAATGGATAATGATGGTGAAACATTTTATGTGATTCCTCTATTTGGAAAAGGACTCTGGGGACCTATTTATGGAAATATATCCATAGAATCGGATAAAAACACTGTGGCTGCAGTAAACTTTGGTCACGATAGCGAAACGCCAGGTTTGGGAGCAGAAATTATTCTTCCAGCATTTACTGATGAGTTTAAGAATAAACAAATTTTTAAAGATGGCGAGTTTAAATCTGTTAGCGTTGTAAAAGGCGGTGTAGATATGCAAACTAAAGTTGCTGAAGAGAATGGCGTAGATGCTATTTCAGGAAGTACACTTACTTGTGATGGAGTAACAAATATGCTTCATGATTGTATGATTAATTATGTAAATTACTTAAAACAGGAGGATAAATAGATATGGCAGAAGAAAAAGAACCAATGTTCTCACCAAAGAACATTAAACTGCTAACAAATCCAATAAATGTGGATAACCCTATTACCAAGCAGGTATTAGGAATTTGTTCGGCACTGGCAGTAACAGTAAAACTTGAGCCAGCAATAGTAATGTCATTATCAGTACTTGTGGTACTATCTTTTGGTAATGTTATTATCTCTTTTATGCGAAATGGAATTCCTTCTCGTATACGTATTATTGTGCAATTAGTTGTAATTGCTGCATTAGTAATTCTTGTAGACCAAGTGCTTAAAGCCTATGCTTATAACGTAAGTAAGCAATTATCGGTATTTGTTGGTCTTATTATTACCAACTGTATTATTATGGGTCGTTTCGAGGCTTTTGCCATGACAAACAAACCTTGGCCTTCGTTCCTTGATGGATTAGGCAATGCATTTGGTTATGCTTGGATTCTTGTGGCGGTGGCTTTCTTCCGCGAATTATTCGGAACAGGATCACTTATGGGACTTCAAATAATTCCAGATTCATTCTATGAAATAGGATATGTAAATAATGGTTTGGTATTATTACCTCCAATGGCATTATTTGCTGTAGCAACAATAATATGGGTTCAGCGCTCTCGTAATAAAGACTTAGTTGAAGATTAATTTGATAACATTTTAAAGAAATTAATATGCAAGAATTAGTAAATATATTTGTAAAATCCATATTCGTTGATAATATGGTGTTTGCGTACTTCCTTGGAATGTGTTCCTATTTGGCAGTATCAAAAACAGTAAAAACCTCAGTAGGACTTGGTGCCGCAGTAATATTTGTACTTATTATTACTGTACCTGTTGACTATCTTATGGTAAAATACCTTTTAGCACCTGGAGCATTAGTATGGCTTGGGCCTGAGTATGCTAGCGTTGACCTTAGTTTCCTTAGCTTTATTATGTTTATTGCTATTATAGCTTCAATGGTACAACTTGTGGAAATGATTGTTGAGAAATTTTCTCCAACACTATATGCTTCATTAGGAATCTTCTTGCCTCTAATTGCCGTAAATTGTGCAATATTAGGAGGTTCTTTATTTATGCAACAACGCGAATATCAAAGTATCTGGGAAGCCACTTCTTTCGGCTTAGGATCAGGTATTGGTTGGTTCCTTGCTATTGTGGCAATTGCAGCAATTCGTGAAAAAATTCGATATTCAAATGTTCCTGCTCCACTTCGTGGACTAGGTATTACTTTCGTAATTACAGGACTTATGGGTATTGCTTTTATGACTTTTATGGGTATAAAATTATAATAATATAAAGATATGATATTAGCAGAAATTTCAACAACCACTGTGATAATAATTAGTGTTACAGCCTTTCTAGGGGTAATGCTACTATTGGTGAGCATACTGCTTTACGCAAAGAAAAAGCTTACTCCTCAAGGAAGTGTAACTCTTACTATTAATGGGGAACGCAAAATAGAAACCGATCCTGACGGCACACTTCTAACTAAAATGACTGAAGAAAAGATTTTTCTTCCATCGGCTTGCGGTGGTGGTGGTACTTGTGGCATGTGTAAGGTACAAGTGCACGAAGGCGCTGGAGATATACTTCCTACAGAAACTGGCTTCTTTACTCGTAAAGAAGCTGCCAATGATTGGCGATTAGGCTGCCAAGTAAAAGTTAGAGCTGATATGGAAATAGAAGTTCCAGCCGAGATATTTGGTATTAAGAAGTGGGAATGTGAAGTTGTTTCTAACGAATCAGTGGCCACATTCATTAAGGAATTTACCGTACGTCTTCCAGAAGGCGAACATATGGATTTCCGCTCTGGTGGATATATTCAAATTGATGTTCCTAAAATTACCGTTAATTATAAGGATATAATTATTGGTGATGATTATAAGAAAGATTGGGATAACTTTAATATGTGGGATTTGGTAATGAAAAATCCAGAGCCAATATACCGCGCATATTCTATGGCCAACCACCCTGCTGAAGGTGATATTGTTAAGCTTAACATACGTGTAGCTACCCCACCTTGGGATGCTAAGAATAAAGGTTTTGCTAAGGTAAACCCAGGAATTTGTTCTTCATACATCTTTAACCTTAAACCTGGCGATAAAGTTATGGTTTCGGGACCTTATGGTGAGTTCTTTATTAAAGATACCAAGCGCGAGATGATGTTTATTGGTGGTGGTGCTGGAATGGCTCCTATGCGCTCGCATATATTTGATCAATACTTAACTCAGAAAACAGATCGTAAAGCTACTTTCTGGTATGGTGGACGCTCTTTAAGAGAACTATTCTATGTGGATGAGTTTAGAGCTATCGAAAAAGATAACCCACAATTCAAATTCCATATCGGACTTTCGGAGCCTGATAAAGAAGATAATTGGAAAGGTTATGTAGGATTTATCCACCAAATTATATTGGATAACTACCTATCTAAAATGGAAGAACCCGAAGAGATAGAGTATTACCTTTGTGGACCTCCAATGATGAACGATGCTGTTCTTAAAATGCTGGAAGACCTTGGTGTACCAGATGAAATGATAGCCTTTGATGACTTTGGAGGATAATAATCAAGATACAACATATTCTAAAAACGACTGCCTTCGGTGGTCGTTTTTTTTGCAATGATTTTTTTATATTTTTGCATAATTGAGTCGAATCTAAAAAGATAGATTTTTATCGAAATCAAGGCGGAAAGATTATTTCTACCACAGTTAACATAGTGTTAATGAGGATTGAAAAAATCTTGACAACGATGAGTTTGGCAATAAATACGCTTCTTAGACCGCACTCATAATAGTAATCAAACTCAATCCAATGAATGCACAACAAATACAAGCTGAAAAACTAGACCTTATTGGTTGGATTTATAGTCTTCAAGATGTTTCTATAATTGAAAAATTAAAGAGTATTCAAAAAAATATTGAAATTGATAAAAGCACGGAGTTAAACCAGTGGCAAAAGGATATTATTGACGAAAGATTAGATAAAATAGCCAATGGCAATGAAAAATTCCAAGACTTTGAAACTGCTATAGATGAAATTGAAAAATAATTATCCCTAACCTACTCAAAAAATATTTATTATATTAAAAATAATTCATTATATTTGCTCTTGAATTAAAATCTCCAAATTAATACCAAATTAATCACATTTAATTTAACTAATGAATTTTAAAATTATGTCACATTACAAAAAACAAAAAAACAGTAGAAGATTACCCCCCCCCAATAAAGAATTCACTATCAATAACTTATGTGCTTCTTGGTTTTTTGCTACTTTTTAGCACCAGCGCCATAAGCCAACAAGTATGTAATTTGGGATTACCCGATACGTGGATAAATAGTACATTTACCTCAAATGCAGCTTACAGTAATACTGATATTGAAATTGCAGGCACTATTACTATAACTAATGGTGCTATAATATCTATTAATATGTCACATTTATATATGGCTCCAAATGCGAAAATCATTATCAATGATGGGGCAGAATTATATTTAGATAATAATATTATTGAAGCTTGTGGTAGTTATTTATGGGACGGAATATATATAAATCAAGATTGCTTTGTATTTGCTGGAGGTAATACTATTACGGATGCTATTAATACATTTTATTCAACCAATGGTGGTAATTATGAAATATATGCCAATAATTTCGACAAATGTGAAAACGCACTTACTGTTAAGGACTTTAATGGAGACCATTATGGATTATTCTACGATAACGATATGAGTATGTCACAAAATCCTTTACCCGGTGGCAATGGAACTTCTCCAGCAATACTTATTGAGGATGTTGTGGCTAGTACACCAATACATACTTTAACTATTGGACAAATAGGTAGTACTTTAACTAATACTATCTCTGGTTATGAAGATTTAAACATCTATTGCGTAAATAGTGATGTTGAAATCATTAATGCAAGCATTAATCTTGATGCAGGCATTGAGGCTATTACTTTTGATGGTGGGCCAACTGCAAATAATCGTAGAATATTAGTTATTAATAATGTAACCACTTATACTACAGGAAATAATATGGCAAACCATAGTGTTTTTGCAATGAATAATTTTGACGCGCAAATTTTCGAGAATTTATTTGCTTCAAAAAACTATTATACACATACTGTATTATTTAACTCCAATGGAGAGATAGAATACACTTCAAATAAACTTAATAATAGTCAATATTTGGGTTTACAAATCACTGGAAATTCTTTACAAACAAACATTGACAATAACGATTTTACTTACGTTGATAATGGTGCATTAATTAATGACAATAATTCTTCAACAATCAATATTTCAAATAACACTTTTTATTCTCCAAACTCAACCAGTACTTCAGGGTATGGATTACGAATTGATAATTGTAATGGTTTTTCTAATGCAAATAAAAATATTTTTAAAATTAACAGTACAGGTATAGGTGTTGATTTAATTAATTCATCAAATATTTATATTGAGAAGAATAGTATTACTCAAAATATAATAAGCACAATACCTAGTAATACTGCATATTGCATTAGGATAGGAAATAGTAGTAATAATATTAAAATAAACAATAATTATTTAAAATTTAACAATAATATTATTAATGGAGCTAATATTTCTATTGCAAATAGTTTTGATATAAAGGTAGAATATAATGACATGACTTATGGTGCCTATGGAGTTAATACTCTAAATTCGCATGATATTGTTTCCAAATATAATATGGTTAATCATACAACGTATGGCTTCTATAATACCACATCTGATATAATAGAAATTAATAACAATACTATTACACTTAATGCAGGACATGGTATATACTCTTATGGAGGAAATTATTTAACAGTTAACGACAACACCTTCACTGCAGGTACTGTATTATCATCCAAAACTGGCATTACAGTTATAAACTCTCACTATAATACCATAAAAGGCAACGAAATAGACCTTAATGGATATAATTCTTCTAATCCAATGGCTGTAGTGGGCATTACTATTGAAAATAGTGTTAATACTGATGTGCTTGAAAACACTATTGATAACTGTGGTTATGCCATGTATTTTAAACAAAATAATAGTAATGGTATTATTAAATGCAATAACATGAGCAACTCATACCACGGCATTGAATTATATAATACAATATGGGGAGAAAGCAATGGTAGCATATTCGAAATTGGTCATGATGCAGACCCTTACGATAACTCTTGGTATAATATTGCTGTTAGCAATGCTAGAGTTAAAGGAAGTATTCAAACTTATGACCATGATTTCTTTTATAATAACTCTGGCTCCGAGTTTAGCTTAAATATCTCGCAATATGATGTGCCATTAGGACCTCCTAGTTATTCAATTTTTACTAGCTACTCCACGACAGGACAACAAGGAGGACAATGCGGAGGTGGTCAGCAACAAAAAATCATTAGTGATATACCATTAATAAGCCAAAGCACTACTGATAAAGATAATTATAGGCAAGCACAAATTGGCTATGCCATAAATAATTTACCCAATAGCAATTCATTATCAATGAGCAACCCTCAGGGTATTTATAATAGCATATTACGCTATAATACTATACGTAGTGCATATTATGAGTTACAGGATAATAGTTTTTTAACAACTCTTGGTATTGCATCCGATACTATGTATAATGCATTTAATTTTAGCATTGGTGCCAGCAATATTGGCATAGAGTATAATATCGAAAACAATATTAAAGCGGCTAATTATACCAATGCACTTCAAGTATTACAAAACTACAGCCCACAAAACCTTGCAGAGATTTACACTTCGGTTACATATCAAAAGTATATTCAGTATTTAACCACTGATAGTCTAAGCTCGTCAGACAGCAGTAATTTACTAATTATTGCCAATAATCATCCAAACATAGGTGGTCAGGCAGTGCATCTTGCCAGAGCAATATTAGGGCTTTATATTATTGATATGCCAATTAACGCACCCTCATCTGTGGCTCGCACGGGCAATACCAGTACAAATACTCAAACAAATAATCCTAAAACCGATTATTTGAATGCCTATCCAAATCCTGCCAATAATTATTATACTATTGATATCTCAGGGGACTATGACAATATAATCTTCTATGAAATATATTCCATAACAGGTAGTTTATTACAAAGTGGAAATATTAATAATAATTCCACCAATAAGTTAAATATTTCTGATCTTAATTCTGGTATTTATTTTATTAAGTTATTTGATGAAGATAATATAATTTATAATAATAAATTAATCAAAAAATAGTATCTATTTTTAATATTTCGTAAGAAGCAGGACTTACTTCCTGCTTCTTATTATTTTTTCTATAATTATGAGAAATATATTATTTTTATTATTTATTACTGTTATTAACTACAGTTTCTCGCAAAAC
>QMPB01000056.1 GCA_003648395.1 Bacteroidota bacterium | reverse complement strand
TTATTGTGGGAAAATTAGAGTCCAATAATTTATATGATTTTCCTTCAATTATTATCTCCCCATTCTGATAATCAATTTGATCTAGTATAGTTCTAGATGACATATTAAAATCAGGATTTCTATTAATAATTTGTCCTTCAAGTTTGAATTGTATTATACTAATAGCTTTATGTATTTGTCGTAAGGTTTTAAGTTGACCTTTACTTAGATTCTCTTTACCCGCCTTAGGCGAAAATTCAGCACAGTTGTCTTTTTCGTAAACTTCTGATGCAAAATGCATTAAAGGTACAAGGTTAATTCCATAACCATCTTCAAGAGTATCAAGATTATTGTATCTAGAGCTTATACGTAGAACAATAGCGATATATGCTAATGAACCTGCTGCTGCACCCATCCATACCACATCGTGATTGCCCCACTGAATATCTACAGACTCATGTTTCAATAGTTCGTCCATTACTTTATCAGCTGAGGGGCCCCTATCGAATATATCTCCCACAATATGTAGTCTGTCAATTGCTAAATTCTGAATTAATGTGCTTAATGTAATTATAAACTTATCGGCTCTACCTAGTTCAATAATAGTATTAAGAATAGCTTCAAAATAAGCCTCCTTATTCATTAAGTTTTCATTAACATTTAGTAATTCTTCTATAATATATTGAAATTGTGGTGGTATTGTTTTTCTTGTTTTAGAGCGAGTGTATTTTGATGCTAAGTTTCGAGCTATTTCTATTAAAAATACTAAATTATTATTATACCATTTTACAATATCCTCTTCTTCTTTCTTAACTAAGCTTAACTTACTCTTTGGATAATAAATTAAAGTTGCTAGTTCTTGACGTTGATGATTCTCTAGTCTATCGCTAAATATTTCATCAATTCTACGCCGTATTACTCCTGAAGCATTGCTCAGAATATGCTTAAAGGTCTCATATTCGCCATGTATATCAGATAAGAAGTGCTCTGTTCCTTTGGGTAAATTAAGAATAGCTTCTAAGTTGATTATCTCTGTACTTGCTGTTTCAATACTTGGAAATTGATTTGAAAGTAATTTCAGAAATTTATAATTCTCAATTACTTTTTCTTGTGATATTTCCTTTGGATGTATTTTATACTCCATTACTAAACAGGGTTAAATAGTTAATGTGCAAAATATTTTTTATTGACAAACAATTGCCGTCTAGCGAGTTTCACACTTACTAATACAATCTGTAATACGTACTATAGAATTAGGTCTAACGCTATAATACGTCTTCTTCCCATCTCTTTTTGAGGTAAGCACTCTATTTGTTTTTAGCACATTTAAGTGGTGAGATGTTGTTGCTTGATCCATTCCAAGGGTTTCGTAGATCTCTGTAACATTCATTTTACCATTTCTTTCAAGCAAATTCATGATTGCTATACGAGTAGGATGAGCTATTGCTTTAAGCTTTGATGCTACTTCTTCCAGTTTCTTTTGACTTAGTTTTTTTACCATGATATATGTTTTTTGCAAATATATGAAACATCTATATATGTTGATATATAAAATATAAAAAACTTAATCAATTATAAGTAGAATAGAGAATAATACTTATCGTATTAGTGTAACAGTACCCATAAGCTCATATGGTTCAATACTAGGTTCTGCAACTCTCACAACATAAGTATAAACTCCATCAGGAGCATCAACTCCATTTACTTTACCATTCCATTTTTCATTTTTATCCTTAGTACTAAACACCACCTTACCCCACTTATTAAATATAATAAACTCAAACTTAGCAGTATTTCCAACTATCCCAATTGGGCCATAAGTATCGTTAAGCCCATCACCATTTGGAGTGAAAGCCGAAGCATTATAAACAGCACAATGCTCTACATAGACAAAGAAAGAAGCTGTATCATAACATTCTGTTCCATTTTTAATATTAATTGCTTTTACATGATATCTTTTTGATGCTTTTGGTGTGTCTTTATAAGTATTCATTAAATATTTATTTTCCCAGATATATGACATCCCCCCTACACCTGTTAAACTAACCGATCCTCTCTCGCAAACAGTATCCATATCTGCATAAATATCAGCATCAGGATTCTCCAAAATTTCAACTATCACGTCTGCTGAATCTATACAAGTATTAGAATCTTGCACAGCAACAGTATATGTTTCATCAGTTAAAGGATTAACCGTTTGTGATGTTCCTTGATTTCCTGTACTCCAAAAATAATTAACGCCTCCACTTGCCCATATTGTAGTAGAAGTACCATCACAGATTGTAGTATCATTACTAGTAACAATCTGAGGTAATTGAGCTATTATTACATCCATTTGAGCATCTGAAATACAAGCATTAGAATCGGTAACCGTAACAAAATAAGTTGTATTATTAGTTGGCGACACATAAATGCTAGAAGTTGTTTCTCCTGTATTCCACTCATATAAATCACCACCACTAGCAGTAATTGGCATTGTTCGTCCTACGCAAAGCAATGTATCATCTGTTAACACAACGTGTGGTAATGGATTAACAGCAACCTCTATGCTGTCAAAATTTACACATCCATCAGTTGAAGTTGCTACCAATGAGTACAATGTACTAACAACTGGATTTACGGTAATACTGTCTGCACTTATTCCATTATTCCAAATCACATTAGAAGGAACACTATCAATACCACTTTTTAAAGTAATGAAATCATAAATACAAATTGATGTATCATTACCAATATTGATATCAGGAAGAGGATTAACCATAATAGTTATGCTTGTATCATAAGTACAGCCTGCACCATCAACCATAGTATAATTTACTGCTTGCATACCAGCATTAAATGCAGTATAACTAGTTGTATCTCCACTGCCATAATTCCAATATGTAGTATCAATCACAGGAGTATAACCCCAAGCAACAGGAAATAATGCCGGATTAAAATCAATTCCCCAACTAAAAATAAAACCATTATCAATAGCTAAATTATCGGTAACTGTTATCGACCAAGTTCCATTTAACGGGCAACCTACTAAATTTGTAAAAGGGGTCTCTGGTAAATACTCTACTATTGGGAATGGCGAAGATGCTGTTGATGTTAAAGGATAAACTGTAGAGGGTGGTAAAAAACTCTGATTCGTATATACTGTCCCTAAAACATCAGTAAAGTCATGCGTATAAGTACTTGCAGCAGCAACCATAGTAGTAGTTCCACTAGCCTTCCAATGATACATATAACCTAAACCCGGTGTTGGAGTTGACGGAGAATCATCAATTGGCTCTCCCAAAAATGTATCAGCTGCCCCAGGAAACGATTTAAGTGTAACTGCAGAATTATTTGGACAATTAATTATTATATTCAAGTCACCTAAATATGAATGTTCCATTTCAGCAAAAATTTGAACTATATCACTTACTTGCTGAATACTTTGACCTGTAGGAAAACCAGAAAATACCAAATCTGAAGTGTATGAAACTCCTGTACCATCGGGTAAAAAGGTGGTGCCAGCTACCGATAATGAGGGTATAATTTGCCAACGAGTTGGGTGAGCTATTCCGCTTAATATGGTACTATCATTCTGGCAAATAGTATTATCAAGAACGTCTGTTCCTGTAAATGTTGGTAGAGTAGAAACTCTTATTCTAACCTCTGTACTCTGACTAGAATGACAACCTATTGTATCTGTTGCTATAATGTATGCATTGTATCCTTGAGCATTATTAAATACTGCTGACACTGCTTGACCATTGATATTTATATTTGGACCAAAATTCCAAGTAAAATTAGTAGTATTAGTATCTTGATGATAAAAGATATCATTTAAGCCAAAACTTGCAGAGGCAAGTAGTTCTACTGAATCTCCGGGGCAAATATCTATAAAGTATATTCCACTATCAATGGTATATGGTGGATTAGAATATACAAGTGTTGTATTAAAGTTCTGACATGGATATCCACAAGACAGTGTTGCATCCCAACCCGCACTTGAAGTAACAGAAGTCCACTTTAATGTAAGTTTAGCAGAAAAATTAAAAAAACTTGGCTGAAGAGTGTAACCAACAGGATTATTTCCATTATTAAATATTGCAATTAATTGTGCTGAAGTATTTGCTCCATCATAAACCTCTAATTGATCTCCTATACCAACATTAAAAGAGTTAAATACTATATGTATATATGTAGAATTAGTACCCGGGCCTATAGTTACTGTATAACTCTCATTTGTTGAATAATTACCAGTACTATCACCAGAATCATAGAAAGTGCCACTACAAGTAGAAATAGTTTGGTTATTAAAATCTGATATTAAATATGTTTGAGCTTTTAAAGACAAGCCGCCAAAAAACACTCCAAACAAAATATAAATAATATTTCTTACTCTCATTGTATATTATATTTATGCTGTGAAGATACAATTTTTAATCAAAAAGTTGCCTTAACGTTACGATAATTAATAATCTAAGAATTTCAGCAATTTTTCCAATGCTTTTGCCCGGTGACTTATAATATTCTTTTCTTCAATATTCATCTCTGCAAAACTTGTATTATAGCCTTTAGGAACAAAAATAGGATCATATCCAAAACCATCATTTCCTTTATATTCCTCAATAATTCTACCTTCTACTTCTCCTCTAAAAAAATGTGTTTCTCCTTCTAACTTTAAACAAATACATGTTACAAATTTTGCTTTTCTATTGGTGTTTCCTGCTAGACTTTGAAGCACTTTTTTATTATTATCATCATAGGTGCAGTTTTCACCAGCATATCGAGCAGAATACACGCCTGGCTCACCATTCAATGCTTCTATTTCTAATCCAGAATCATCAGCAAAACAATCGTAATTATACTTTTCTAGTATCCAAAGAGCCTTTTGCTCTGCATTACCTTCAAAAGTATCTGCTGTTTCTGGGATTTCATCATTACAATTAATTTCTTTTAAACTAAGAATATCAAAATGCTTTGAAAGTTTATTTCTAACCTCTTCTAATTTATGAAGGTTGTTTGTTGCAAATACTATTGATTCCATAATTAACTATTTATTAAATAAAAAAGGGAATTATCATAGATAATTCCCTTTAAAAAAATATTTTTATAAATTTCTAATAGAAGAAATATAAGAAATTATCAATAGTTGAGCTTTCTTCAAGTGCTTGATAAGCACCAGTATTTACTCTCTGGCTAAATGTGCTATAACTTCGTTCTTGAAAATGTTTAAGGTCTTGTTTTTCAGGAAGGCTTCCTTTATCAATCACAGTAAACATATATACACCTTGGTCACCTTTAATAGGTCCAACTATTTTATTTGCCTCTACATTAAACATTCTACCTTGAACATTCTGCTCTGGTCCGTATTGAGGTAAAGAATAAGTTGCAAAAGAAAGTGTAGCTGTATCAACTTTAGATTTAAATTCAGCAGCTTTACTCATATCTGTAGACTTCATTTTCTCTATAAGTTTCTCTGCTTTTAATTCTCTAACAACTAATACCTCTATGTTCTCTTTAACTTTATCAAGAGGCAATATTCCCTCTTCATTAATATCAGTAACAACAGCAACCATAACTTTATCTTCAAAATCAAATACTGAAGATACTGTTCCAATATTTGTTTCTTCTTTAAACATCCATTTTACAACATCTCTAGAATTTTTAATAGCTGTAATTCCTGCACTTAGTTCGTTAATGAAATTACTTTTTCTAACAGATAAGCCTTGATTTGCTGATGCGGTATCAAAAGCTTCATAATTTTGATTTAGAGCTGCAAATTTTATTGCTTGACCGTAAACTTTAGCAAAAGTTTTTTGAGAGAATACTATTGGTAAATCAATTTGAGCTACTCTAATTTTATCTGTTGCTTTCTTTTTATCCACTATATAAATAACATGAAACCCAAAAGCAGTTTCCACCAAAGTAATATCGCCTTTTTTGCCATCAAGACAAGCTTGATTAAATTGAGGAATCATATTACCATCAGCAAACCAGCCAAGTTTACCTTTATTCTCAGTAGCAGAAGGGTCATCAGACAACCTAACTAAATCATTAAACTTAGATGATTTTTTTACAAGAATATCTTTGATGCTATCAGCAAGAGCACGAGCACCAATTTTTGTTCTTGTAATACCTTCTCCTGCGCCATAAGCTCCGGCATAAGAAATTAATATATGACTTGCATTCATAGAGTCAGGGCGCAAGCTATGACCTGTAATACGAGCCACGTGATAAGCACCATTTTCTTTCCAAGGGCCCAATACGGTTCCCACTTCTGCTACAAATGCTGCTGAGTCAATAAATGGAGAAAGAGTTCCTTTTTTTATCCAAGTACTATCATATCTATTATCACCTATACGATTAATAAAAAATGGTAAATTTTCTTTTTCAATTGTTGCTAACTCTGATTTATATTCTTCTATTTTCTTTTGCAAATCAACTACATCTTGAGCACTTGGACGAACATCCCAAACAATATAATCAATCTTACGAGTTTCTTTCTTATTCATAAACTCATTTTTATGCTCTTCGTAATAACTAGAGTAATCAGCATCTGTAGGAGTAACATCCTCATCAGGAATTACATTATATCTTGCAGCATAGTACGCTACTTTTTCCATTCTATTATTATCTTCAAAATCAATAGCGGCTAAAGCTTTAGGTAAATAATAAGCTTTTGATATTAAATTGTTATACTTAGTATTAAGAATATCGTTCTTAATATAAGTACTTAACAATTTCCATTGTTCTTTCGACTTAATTGCTTGCTCTCGTTGATTTGGATCTTCACTTCTAACTCCCTGCTCAATATAATTTAAGAAATTTGCTACCGCTTTAGGGTCAAATTGGCCTGTTTTAGGATCACTAAAATTGCGTAATATCTCTCTATGAGGATGACTTCCATTAAGATTGTCCATATATTCATCCATCGAAATTTCTGCTATTCTAGTATTAGCTTTATATTGCACTAAACCAATTTCTAACATTTGCTGACGTAAAATAGTTTCTCTTTTTACATTATTCCAAACGCTGATTACATTATTATAAGTTTCCTCTGCTGTAAGATCATTCTTTTTCAGCTGTTCTTTTGTCAATTGAGCTTGTTCGCTAACTTTCTGGTTAAACTCTTGAGAAGATATTTTCTCCTCGTTAATAGTTGCTATTTTACTTTGATCAAGTTGTTTTCCTTTACCAAGATTTTTAACTAAATCGCCCAATACAAAAGCTGCTAATGCAACTCCAATTATTACGATTAATAATCCTGACTTTTCTCTTATTTTTCCTATTGCTGCCATTACATTCTATATTAAAAAATTGCTTGCAAATGTACATACAAAAACTTTAGAATGAAAATTAATTTTAAAGAATAAAAAATGAATAATAAAAAGCGAATATACTACTGTATATCAACAACATACAATGAGACGAGAAGAGATTAGAATTGTAGTTGAACGAGATCAATTTTAGCATCACCTGCTTGAAGTATCTCAAATATGTATTTTTCTATTTTTAGTTTCGTGTTTTTCTTGGGAATACTTTCGTAATAATGAGTGATATAACCGCCAAGAGTTTCATATTCTTCAGATTCTTTCAAATCCAAATTATATGTATCGTTAAGATAATCTATTTCTAGTCTAGCGGAAAAAATATAGGTATTCTCACCTATTAGCTTTTCTATCATTTGATCTTTATCAAATTCATCTTCTATTTCACCAAATATTTCTTCCATTAAATCCTCCATTGTAACAATACCTGCTGTACCACCAAATTCATCAAGAACTACCGCCATACTAATATGCTCATTGATCATTTTATTAAGCATTGTATTCGCTGTCATTGACTCAGGAATATACGAAATATCTCTTAGAATATTCGACAAACTATTTGGCTTTTTAATTAAATCAAATGAATGAACATATCCAATAATATTATCAATATTACCTTCAAAAACAGGGATTTTGGAGTGCCCTGATTGATTAAATAATTTTATTAATTCAGGAATATCTGTTTCATTATCAATTGCATTAATCTCTGTTCGAGGAACCATACACTCTCTAATTTTTGTTGTTTGAAATTCGAGTGCTTTTCTAAAAATCTGAATATCTGTTTCAATATCTGAGTTTTCTTCATCTGATTCATCATGAAACTCTTGAATATAATATCCAAAGTCTATGCTTGAAAACTGATATTTACTATTGTCAATTTTCGTTCTGAAAATATACTTCAATATAATCTCTGACAACTTAGTAAATATATAAATAAATGGAATTAGAGCAAAATATGTAATAAGAAGAGGAATACTAAAAATTTCTAATGATTTATTGGCATTAAGTCTAAAACTAGCTTTGGGAATAAATTCAGCAAATATTAAAATAATGATAGTAGAAATTATTGTATTAAAAATTAGAATAATGATTGGAATACTAATGAATGAGGGTAAAAAACCAGAGATAACGGGACTAAGTAGTTTCTCCATATAAATACCATAAATAACTAAAGCAATATTATTTCCGATTAAAAGCATTCCAATGAAATTTGCTTCTCTTTGATTAAACCAAGAAAGGAGTTTTCCAGAAATTTTATTTCTACTTTTGTCTAGCTCTATTTTGAGCTTATTAGCAGATACAAAAGCAATTTCAATTCCTGAAAAAACAGCAGAAAATAAAATACTAATTAAAACTATGGTAAGGCCTATGCTCATAATTATTTAATTACCATCTTGATAGGTGTCGCTTTCATCAAATAAATCGCTTTCATCATCGGATTCATTATCATCATAATATTCTTCATCCGAACTGCTATCATCTCCCTCATCAACTTCAATATCGCCTGTAGGATTCGTTATTTCCCAATTATCAAAGCTTTCATCAGAAGTAAGACCATCACCAAATAAAATTTTACCATCGGTTACAACTTTAACTTTTTTATTGGTATATATTGTATGTTTCTCTTTATTCCAAGTAAGTTGTTCAGTAAATAGTTTCTGTCCTCTAGAATTAGTTGCTATCACATTATTCTCAGCAATCATAGTATTAGTTTTCGCATAACTAATTGCATAATCAGAAACCAAAGTAGATTTCACCACTCCAACTGTATCAAAAAACTTAAGATTAATCCCTTCGGGCATTTCAAGGTGCTCGTTTTCACCAACATATCTATTCACCAATGAACTCAACATCACCATTGTAACAATTCCTGAATCGGTATATTGCATTTCTACGTCATATGAAGTTTCTATGGGAGAATTTTCATCAACATTAATACTTGCAATAGTAGCCAAATTATTTTCGCACGAAAAAAGCATTGTTCCAACTAAAATCAGAACAATGCTCTTGTATATATTTTTTAAAAATATTTGTTTTTTCATTATATCAGTCGCTTTTCGACTGTAAAGATAATAATTCTTAATTTATTAGAACTAAAATATTAACGAGAACGAACTGTTGTTTCTTCATTAATCCAGCACTCAATTTTCACTTTCTGTCCATCAGTTAAATTTCTCATGAAAATATCTTGTTTTTCAGGGAAACTCTTTTTAATAACAGCAAGTTTCTTTCTTGCAATTTCTTTAATTTTATCATCTTTAGAAATAGCTGCTGCTCTAGAATACTTATCTGCTGCTGCCCAATAAGAAACTCTCAAGCCTTGAAGTGTACATTTTGAAGCACTACTAGTGTACAAATCACCAATAATAATATATACCATACCTTCGTTTGGTTTATAATTAAGCACTTTAAGAGCTGCTGAACGAGCTGCTGAAGGTTGTTTTAGAGAACGGTAAGTTTCTGCTAATAATAAATAAGCTGATGCTTTTTTCTTCACCAAAGAATCAGATAGAGTGTTAGTAGCTTCCATTAAATAATCTTTAGCAACAGAATATTTTTCTCTCTCAAAAGCCATACGACCCATTGCAAATGCTGATTCTGGACTTGGCTCTACAGCGTGAACTTTTTGAAGAGCATTAAAATACACATCTGATTTAGTACATTTTCTCTTTTCAAAGAACTTAACTATATTCTTAGCCAACTTTAAATTTTCAGGATCATTCTCAAGTTTTGGTCCATATAGTTGAATTAATTTCTCACAAGTAGCAAATTTACTAACGTTCTTTTCAATGTTATTTGCTACAATAGTCCATCTTTTAAGCATCTTTTCATTATCAATATATTTCTCTATATTATATTCAATAACATCTTCAATATCTACGTAATTTTCAAGAATAAGGTCTTTTTCAGCATGCTTTTGCTTCACATAACGTACTGATGATACATAAAAATAAAATAAAGTAGTTGGTTCGGAGTTCATACCCATAATCTTAAAAGACTCTTCAAACATAGGATAATATATTTCAGACTGTTCAACACGATATTTCATATAATCTTGGGCTTTACGACCAATAAGAACTCCTTTAGGCACTTTTTTGTTATCACCATAATATTTTATTCTTTGGTCATATACCATAAATAAAGTATCAACATATGCTTGACGAACTGCAGAATCTTCTTTATTCTTCTTAATGAAATAGTTCATTAATTTTTCACCGTGGATATACATGTTTTTACTAACAATAGGACAGCCAAAGAAACATGCTCTCCAAGGAACTAATGTTTGATTAGCAACAACATCATCTTTATATTTAGTAGATTTCCATTGTTTATAGAATTCTCTGTATAAACTTAAGTTACGTACACAACTTACACTATCCTCTCCATATTTTTTTATTCCATCAGGAGTGGTATTATTAAAATTCATTGAGTTAGAGCTAATGGCTTCCGCGTTACTACTTAATGACCCCATCATCATTACTAATCCAAATGCTAGTACTATTAATTTTAAATTGTTCATATTAATTATATATTATAAATTATAAATATTTTGCTCGTCTAAACCATGTATTTCTGATATTCACCCCTAAAGTAAATTTAAAATAATCTTGTTGAATTAAGTTATTACTTGTGGTACCCCTTCTTCCAAACTCAAATCCTAAATCTACTGATGAAACCGTTGATGCATTGTTTCTAAGAGGAAAACCTATACCAAAACTTATGCCATAGTCATTTATTTTTGTGTTGTTAAGGGTAAGATAGGAATCGTTAAACATAAAACCTACATTAACTAAATAAGACCCAATATAATACTGACCACCAATATTATATCTTATACTATTACTTAAACTATCACTTTTTCCAAAGGCGGTATATTTACTAAACTCATCAAAAGTAAAATCAGCAGCAAGCATCCATTTCTTTGTTTTACCGATACTAAAACCACCACCTATTTTTTGAGGAATAACAATATCTCCTGCATCTAATGGTAAGTCTAATATTGTATCTTTAATATATTCATGACCTTCATCGCCATCGGTATAAGTTATTGCAAAAGAAGATTTTTCGCCATGAAGCTTTTGTTCTGGAGAAAAAACAGCGCCAAGTCCTAAAAAATATTTCTTTTTATCACCAAAAGTTGTATTGTATTGTATTCCAAAATCAAAATAAAGGCTTCTTACATCAACAGAATTAGTAATTCTATATTTAAAAGCAATGGGATCGTCCATTAATTGAGTCTGTCGTCTTAGGTTATTTGTGCCAAACAAATAAGACATATTAGCTCCAATAGCAAGTTTCTTTGTAATTTTGAAAGAGTTTCCCCAATAAAATTTAGTTATTCCACCATCACCTAAAAAACTATACTTTACCGTGCCAATAGAATCCATATCGGCATAGGTAGAAACATTATAACCTACAGTAGTATAAGGAAGAAGACCTCCTCCTGTTCTCCACCATTTAGTAACAGGCAGTGCAAATTTTAAATATGAAATATTAAAATAATTACTACCTCCAGAAGCAGAAGCTGTTTTTGAACTAATTAAAAGTCCTTTGAACGCAGCATTAAACACAAAACTACCTGAATCGATATTTGCATAAGCTGCAGGATTAATTGAACTAATACGATATGGATCACGAACACCATATCCCACTCCTCCCATTGAAGATTGATAGGCATTTGCTCCTGCATTTATATCTCCTAGACCAAACCGAGAGTATGGTGAGTCTATTCTTAGCTGCCCAAAGCTCTGAAACCCTGACAGAATAAAAATTAAGATAAATACTGTAACTAACTTATACTGAATAATTTTACTCATTAAATATTAATATTTCGTTTAATCCTATAAGAACCAAATTTGAATCCGCAAAGATGTGACTTTTTATATATCTTTCAAAATAAATACTTTCACCGCCTGAAATAAATATTTTTAAGTCTGAATAACGCAACTTATAATTATCAATAAAAGTATTTACTTCAGCTATTGCACCATTCATAACTCCTGATAATATTGAAGTTTGGGTATTATCTCCTATTAGCTCATGAACATTATTATAGTCCACTAACGGAAGTTTTGCCGTAAAAGTATGTAAGGCTTTAAATCTTAAATACAATCCAGGAGAAATACTTCCACCAAGATATTCACCTTCTTTAGTGACAAAATCAAATTTTATTGCTGTTCCTGTATCAATAGATAGTACATTTTGATTTGGAGCTATAGAATACGCACCAATAGCAGCTGCTAAACGATCCTTTCCTAATGTATCTGGGCTACCATATTTATTAGTTATAGGTATTGGAGTATAATGAGACAACTCTATAAAAAAATATTCATCTTTTAACCAATTAAGAATATCTTTTTGAGTTTCGATAACAGATGAAAGAATACATGATTTAATTTCAGGATATTTAGTTACAAAGCTTTTAATTTGATTTAAGCTGATGTTTTCATATTTTTCAATATCAATAATACTACTGTCCTTAAATACAGCTACTTTGTGAAATGTATTTCCAAAATCAATAATTAATCGGTAAGTATTCATAATTTTGCAAAAGTAAAGTTAAAGTCCATACTATCAACTAATAAATTAAACAAAAATAATTTCATAAATTTATTTAGTACAACACTGTTTATCAATTAAATAACCTTGTTACATAATACTAAATACTATTATATAGATGGTAGAGATAAATAATATTGTTGCAAAATGAAAAAAAATATTATCTTTGCAGCCGCTTTAAAAGGGTGCCATAGCTCAGTTGGTAGAGCATCGGACTGAAAATCCGTGTGTCCCTGGTTCAAATCCAGGTGGCACCACTAAGGTTAATCCCAATTCAATTTATTTTGAGTTGGGATTTTTATTTTTAAGTTATTAATCAAGAAAATTATATGACTGATAATAAGACATATAATGTAAGCGTTTAATCATATTTTTTGAAATCCATAAATAACGTTCTACGCCAAAGTCTATATTAAGCCGTGATAGAAAATTGTATTTAGTAAATAGTATATTTTGTACCTATTCGATACATAATTTCTATGTCGGCTAAGTATAGCCACAAGCACCTATTGAGAATACTCAATTTTCGTTCAGAAACTGTTTGCGAAATTAAAGTATATATATATAAGATTTTGTATATTTAAAAATAATTGTTACTTTTACGAATCATATTAAATATAATCTTATGGCAATAACAATAGTATATGAGAATGAATATTCTAAGGCTTATTTTGACACAGAATTAAAAGCAGGAATTATTGATTGGAAAAGTAAAAAACTCACTGATGAAGAATATAAGCGTCCACTAGAAGCTTTAATTGAGTATACAAAGGAAACGACAATTTTTGAGAATTATATGTCTGATATAAGATTACAATCGGTTGTGTCACCGAATAGTAGAAAATGGTTTGAAACTGTAATGATTCCTGCCGCAATAAAGAACGGTCTTAAAAGAGGTGCTGTTATCATTACCAAAAACCCTTTCAAAAAACATTATATGAATATGATAATATCATCAAGTAAAAAATTTCCTATTAAGATAAAGGTTTTTGATAATCCTGAAAAAGCAAAAGA
>QMPB01000055.1 GCA_003648395.1 Bacteroidota bacterium | reverse complement strand
TAGTGCTTCGGCATTACTTACTCCAGTAATGGAAACTCTTTTAATAGTTATCCCTTTTTCTTTATTTAGATATATAGGATTTTCCTCAAGATTAACAAATGCTTTCTTAGCATCTCCATTATATTCATTTAGTCTATTTTGTAGTATTCTTTTTATCCCTACATCTATTACTTTTTCTATTTTTAAATCAGGAGAGATCTCTTTTCTTATGGTATATTGATTTGTTTTCCAAACAATTTTTACTTTTTCAGGTACGGTATTATCAATATCAGTATTATTACTACCATGGATAATAATAATAGGATTCTTTGATGGAGAGTTTTTGCCTGCAAAAGCTTTTTTAGGATTACCGTCAAACTTTGCTAGCCTCACTAATAAAGCCTCTCTGTATTTTTGATTAGCAACTTGCATAATCATTTCAATATCAAGCTTAGAACCTATTTTAATCAGTTTAGTTTCATATCTTTCAATTTTACCATAAATAGTTTCTTTATGCAATTGCCCACGTGGTGTTAAGGAAATTTGAGGTTTTTCTTTACCTTTTATTTTGTTCTTATTTCTAGTAACAACTTTGTTTTTAGCTTTAAATGAGATGAGTATGTTTTCAAGATGTTTTTTTGATTCAGCTTTAAATTCCTTTATAGGTAGAGGTGGATTAAAAACTAATTTACTTTTTTCGTTTCTATGTAGGTTCTTCTGCTCAATATTAAGAATAATTTTATGCGTCTTTTGATTTTCGTCTCTTCTAGCATGCAGATTATTTAAGTATTGTATGTAAGCAGGTTTTGTAAATGCAACAGTTAAAGCATCCATTGCATGATGGCGATGGTCATTTCGTTTTGTCCAATCTTTTATTCTGTGCTCAGGTTGTCCATTTTTGCCTTCAATTACCTCTGTTAGCCCTAACTTATCATATTTATTATAATTGAGGTCTTTCATTATATTTATTAATTGCCAATCGCTACGTAAACGACCTGTAATACTACCACTAGTAGTGCTTACTTTACGTACAATTTCACTTAGCATTTGAGTTGCTTTTTTAGCAATATATTGACTATTTCTTAAATCTCTTTCTATAAAACCTTCAGGTATTTCTGATGCTTTCATAAGAAGTTTATTATACTTAGCCTTACTTATCTTTCCATCTTTCCATAGTTTCTCAGCACGTGAAAGAAACTGCATAAATTTATCTTTATTTAGATAATCATTTAAGAAATCATAGGCTGTTTCATTACTCTTTTTAAGATTTACACTCCTTACCGTTAGAGTTTTATTTGAGAAGCTATCATCAAAAATTAAAGCTTTTGGAACAATATGCTCAATGTCAAATTCTTTTGAGAATATTTTTTCTCTTGGAATATATGTGTTTGTGTATATTGATTTATGACCATTACTTTCTAACTCCTCCCATAGTTTATACCTAATAATATCATTTCTTGTTACTTTTGATATTCCAAATTCTGTTTGTAATATCTTTCGTATTTTATCATGCCTTGTATTCGCTGCATTTATGTTCTTAGTCATTTCAGAGCGTTCTTTAGCCGATTTTTTAAGCTCACGTGCCAGTTCAACCCTTATTTCATCAGGCTTACCTAGTTTGTCATCCTGTATAATTGCATTTACAACATTTACTAGTTGGTTTAGTATTTTCTCAACAACAGGGTTACGCAGAGAGTTTTTAGGTAGTAATTCAAGTATATCTTTTAATTTACGTTTCTCTAATTGTTCTTTAGTTAATGATGATGAATGATTATATCCAGCTAGGTTAGTAGCTCCAATCAATCCATTTTCGCTTTCACTCATTGCAAAAGGATGACCTGCTTCCAAATAAGGTAATATTTTACGTATTGCTTTACTTGATAGAGCTCCATAATCAGATTGTAATTTAATTTTAGAAATGATTTTTGCATATTCAGGTTTAAAACCAAATTTATTACTTAAGGTTTCTATTAACCCTTTATCTCCTGTATGTGAATTGTCTCCTTCATAAGAATATAATAAATGCCATAGTTGGAGTATTGCTTGTTTGTCATAATGATCTCCTTCTTTATCGATATTAAAGAACATTAAATCTTGATTTATTCCTATTTCCGAAAATTTAGATACAATAATATCATTTATTTTATCAGCTTTTAGTTTTTTAAAATCATACTCTTCTCCTTCGAGCATTAATATTTCTTGATAAGCTTTATAAAGTGCTGCATTAGTTCTATTCCCTTCTAAACCTTCTTTATAATTCAGCTCATGCTCTTTAGGATCTTTAACTAGTAGTTTAAGTATATCATTAGCGCTAAGCTTCTCTCTAATGTTTAATTCGCTAAATAGTATTTCTTTTAAATCTTGTTCTATGTCCTCATTTTTATAATTTGTTCTTGTTGGAATATGTCGTATTTCAAGATTATTTATCAATTGCCATATCTTAAACTCCTGAAATAAAGGTGATGATTTTGGAATTGCTTTATGCTGTTTTTCAAATTGGCATTCGCTAATTAGATGTTTCTGAGATTTAAGTCTTCGCTGATAAAATATTACGATATCTCTAATTTGCTGTTTTAAATCATTTGTTAGCTCTGGGTAAAATGCTTTTTGTGCTTCCCATATTGTTTCAAACTCGTCAAGATAATCTTGGCGATAAAAAACTTGGTTTTTTAATCGTGCATGAGGATTTTCTTTTAATTGAAGATAAAGATATTCTCCTACAGTTTGCTTATTAAAATAAAGTTCTTTGCTTCTGTCACTAATTGCACCTAAATAGCCAGATGATTGATTAATCTGATTATTAACCTCTTGTAAAACTATTGCTAGGAGTTCTAATTCAAGCTTTTCTTCTAAAGCAATTGTTCTTAATCTATATTTTTCTATTTTCTGTTCCTTTGTTTTACCTTGTAGTTTAACCCCTTTTATATTAAATGGGTCTTTACAGATTGCCCATGTTTGGCTTTTATTCTTGTTTAATAATTCTTCTTTTAGTTTAGGCTTTAGTATTTCACCATAGTATTCTATTTGTTTATTCCAAATGCTATCAAATTCATTTTGTAAATCAGAACGATAGAATTCTGGCATTATTTTCTTCTCTTTCTTAAGCAGATTGAATACGTACTGTCCAGGAGTCAATTTGCTATTATATAGTTTTTTTGCTACAGACATACCGTCAATTGCTGTTCCTTCATCGTCAGATTGTGCTTTTCTACTACTTTTATACCCGCGTTTCTTATTTATCATTAATAATACCTTAGCAAAGTCTAATTTGCTTATTCTTTCTTTTGCGGCTTTAGCACGTATCTCATAAGTTGAAAAAGTTGATTTCTTACCATTTTCAGATAAAGTCTCATTTGTTAAGTCGATAAAATTATTTGTTTTTAGAGTCTCAATTAATGCAGTTCGCCTTAATTGATATCTATCTAAATTTCTTCTAGCTCCGCGCTTTAATGTTCTGTCAGCATTGATAGAAGTTGCTTTTCCCTTTTGAAAATCAGTTTCTTCATCAGTGGATAAAGGAATAACTCTTACACCTAGTTTTATTATCTCTGATTTTTCTTCGCTATTTTCTGCTTCATGTACAAAAGCCCAACCTATTGATGTTGTCCCTAAATCTAATCCTAAAATTCTTTTCATAATTATTTTTTTGAGCGTCAGTTAAATATTTTTGTAAATATAACAAATATTTTATTATCTTTGACACACGAAATGAAGCAATTCACAATAAGGATTATTCCGTTGTGAAAACATTTAAAGCGGTAAAGTGATTTATCGCTTTTTCTTTTTATAAAAATAATTTATGAAGGTGTTTGGGAATTAGATAGTCAATTGATTTTACGACCCAATCAAGCATTTTCGTTTATTCCAGCCAGACTCTTTGCTTAGGTTTATTATTTTATCATCACAATCAAGGTAATTGCCATTCTCATCTTTTTTGAGGATATACATTTTGCCATTTTCTATTGCATCAATAGTAATTGATATAAGCTCAATTTTAGATACCGTTTTATAAATGCTACCAATGGATATTCCAACTTCATTATTTAGAATATCCATTGCTGAGGCTGTGGAGTCTTGATTTGATTTCCCTCTTTTATAACTTTTGTAATTTACTTTTTCGTGAATAATACCTATCCTTCGTGCTTTGTGAACTTTTATTTCTTGCGTTAAAGAGGCCATCCAATACGAATGCTTAAATGCATCGAGTTGGCCACCAGATTTGTCGCTTAGTATTTTAGCATTTTCCAAGCTATCGGTTATATGTAAAGCTTTATGGCTAATGCGTTTTACTTTCAAGGCAATAAATGGATGCGTAATACCCCAAATATATTCCCTAAAACTAATATTGCTTTTCTGCTTTTTAGTTTCATTGGGTGAGGTGCTAATATTTGCATTTACTGTCGAAAAAGTAAATACAGTTATTATAAGAAATATGAATTTTATATACATTTATTAAACTTTATACTAGATTCCACCATCGCTTTGTGAAGCTTCAATTCTCATAAGTTCGTCATATTCCTCATCGGTATATCTACGGATTTTGAAATCGAGGTATGCTACCAGAACAGACATTAAAGGACTTACTAAATTAAAAATAGCATAAGGCAAATATGCCATTGTAGAAACTCCTAATACAGTAGAATTAACAGCACCACAAGTGTTCCAAGGAACAAGAACTGAGGTTACTGTGCCTCCATCTTCCAGCGATCGGCTAAGAACCTCAGGCTTAAGTTTACGCTGCTTATATACATCGGCATACATTCTGCCAGGAACTACCACCGAAATGTATTGCTCTGAAGCAGTGATATTCATAAATATACTTGTGGCTACAGTTGATGCAACAAGAGATCCTGTGGATTTTGCCTTTTTGATAATGGAGCTTGCAATTCGTACTAGCAGACCTGCAGATTCCATAACGCCACTAAAAGCCATTGCAATAATGATTAACCATATTGTATCTAACATGCCAGCCATTCCGCCTGTTGATAAAAGACCGTTTACATTTTCATTATCGGTAAGGATTGAACTACTACCAAACCACGAAGTAGCTGTTACAACATAAGCTTTTACATAATAGGGGACCTGATTATCAACTAATCCGCCATTCATTATTTGTTGGTAAGTATCGGATATAACTTCACTTTGTAATACTACTGCAGCAACAGTTGCAGCCAATGTACCTATAAATAATGCTACCAATGGCGATACTTTTTTTACAATTACAAATATAAGAATAGCAGGTACTAATAGTAACCATGGGGTGATAACAAATCTTGATTCAATTGCCGCTTTAAGGGCCTCAATTTCGCTTGGCTCAGAGGCCGCATCATGTTTAAATCCTAATACCAAAAATACTATAAGTGTTATAATAAGAGTTGGTACAGTAGTATAAAGCATATATTTTATATGTGTAAATAAATCTGTACCAGCCATTGCAGGGGCAAGGTTAGTAGTATCCGAAAGGGGTGATAATTTATCTCCAAAATATGCTCCAGAAATTATTGCTCCAGAAACCATTGCTGGGGAGAAACCTAAAGCTGTTCCAATACCTAATAGTGCAACACCAATAGTGGCTATTGTAGACCACGAACTACCAATGGATATTGAAACTATGGAACTAATGAGTACAGTAGCAAATAGGAATATATTGGGATTTAATAAATCTAGACCATAAACTATTAGCATGGGCACTACGCCACTAATCATCCATGTGCCCGAAAGTGCACCTATCAATAATAAGATGAGTATTGATGGCATCGCATCACCAATATTTTTCACAATGGATTTTTCCATTTTTTCGAATGAAATACCTAAATATGCAGCAACGCTACCGGCTACAGCTGTTCCAATTATTAGTGCAAGTTGATTTGGCCCTCCAAGACTCTCGTCGCCCCAAATATTAATATTCAGGGCAAGAAATACGATAAGAACCAATATTGGTAGAAGCGCTAATAAGAAGCTCGGCTTTTTTATTTTATTCATAGTTTTATAATTTGGATAAAAATAGCAATAATTGGTATGCTTTTTAATAAGCTAGCAAAGATATTAATAATAGTTTATAAAACTAATAATACAGATATTACAATTGAATGTACAAAAGACTGAAACACAATAGATTATTTATATAATAATAATAGCTAAAGTATTATAAAATACAGAAATGAAAAAGGATTAAAAATTAGCGATACTATTATTAAAGCTATTTAGCTTTATTTTGCATAGCTTTTGTACTCAATAAACCACAAGCAGCGTCAATATCCTGACCACGAGATGCTCTAATGGTAGTTACTATGCCTTTTGCCTTTAGCTTGGCTTGAAAATCAAAAAGATGTTCGTCCACAGTAGTGCCAAATTTACTATCAGGAATTTCATGAAATCTTATAAGATTCATCCTCGATTTTAACCCATTCAAAAGACTTGCAATTTTATTTATATGTTTTTGAGAATGATTAAGACCTTCGAAAATAATGTATTCAAAAGAGACTCTTCTTTGTCCATCCCAATCATGTTTCTTAAGCTCAGCAATGACATCGGCAATAGGATTTGCGTTTTCTACAGGCATAATATCTTTACGCTCTTCCGAAAATGGATTGTGCATGCTTATTGCTAAATTAGCTTTTGATTTTTCTAGAAATATTTTCATAGCAGAAATAACACCAATTGTAGAAACGGTAATTCTTCGTGGGCTCATTTGCATTCCCCAGTCGGAGGTTAATATTTCAAGGCTTTTTAATACTTCTTCTAAGTTGTCGAGAGGCTCGCCCATGCCCATATATACAATATTGCTTACATTATGCCATTCGGGCAAGGAGCGCAATTGATTAACAATATCTGCTGCGCTAAGGTTGCCATTAAAGTGCTGACGGCCAGTCATGCAAAACTCACAAGCCATTTTACAACCTACTTGCGAGGATACGCATAGGGTGTTTCTTTTTCCATCAGCAGGAATATAAGCTGTTTCTATAAAATTTCCAGATTCGCTAGTGAAGAGATATTTCTTAGTACCATCCGAAGATTTTTGCTCGCTGATTGGAGCATTAGTCCCAAATGTGTAATTTTCGTTAAGTTTATTTCTAGCACTTTTAGATAAATTATGCATTTCGTCAATGCTATTGACATCCTTTTTATACAGCCAATCAGCAATCTGACTAGCAGTAAACTTAGGTAAGCCAATAGTTGATACTACTTCTTTTAATTCATCTAATGTTTTGCCAAATAAGCCTTCTTTTGTCATTGGATTATGCTTTTTTACTCCAGATATTGTATTTCAGAATACTATAAATTGCTCTTATGCCATCTTTCCAACCGATCTTTTTGCCTTCTTCAAATGTACGTCCGTAATAGCTAATTCCTACTTCATAAATTCTAATATTCTTAATTCTAGAAATCTTTGCAGTTATTTCAGGTTCAAAACCAAATCTGTTTTCTTTAAGATTTATATTTTGAATAATATCAGTACGGAAAAGCTTATAGCAGGTCTCCATATCTGTAAGATTTAGATTGGTAAAAGCATTGGAAGTAAAGGTTAGGAATTTGTTTCCTATACTATGCCAAAAGAATAAAATACGGTGAGGCTTGCTGCCCATAAATCTTGAGCCATATACAACATCAGCAAAGCCTTTAACTACGGGCTTTAATAGGATGTTATACTCTTCTGGATCGTATTCTAAATCAGCATCCTGAATGATTAAGTAATCGCCAGTTGCTTTTGCAATTCCTGTATGTAGGGCGGCTCCTTTACCTTTGTTTTTTTCATGCGAAAATAATTGTAAGCCATCATTAGGATTCTCAGCAATATAATTCTCTAATACAGCAACGCTATTGTCGCTACTAGCATCATTTACTAAGATTACCTCTTTCTCTATATCATTAATTAGTTCAACCTTTTTTACGAGGTTAAGTATCTCATGAATAGTTTTTTCCTCATTATAAACAGGAATAATAATCGATAATTTCTTGATGTTATCCATAATAGTGTGTGTTTTGGATATTAATTATTTTCATTTTGTTAGTTTACAAAAGTATAGTTTTTATTACTTACTTTTTATTAAAATTTTTTCTTTTGTGTTAATTAATTGTAAGTAAAAGTATAGCTCCTAATGCAATAGCTAAACCTATATAATTTGTTTTTGATAGTTTCTCCTTGAAAAAGATTACACCTACTATTGCAGATAAGCCTACTATTCCCACATTAAATATTGGAAAAAACACGGAGCTCTCAAAATGCCCCATTGCTTTAAACATAGTAAAAGCACTTAGGAAATTGATTATTCCTAATATTGCACCGGCAATAAAGTTCTTAATTTCTATTTTTCGTCTCTCTAGAAGTATTGGAATCCCAAATATTATAATACTGACAATAAAGGAAATGCTAAATATTGAACCCATAATAAATATTTCAGAATTAATATCCGATACTGCAATATTGAAATATACTTCTCTAATATATTTTAGTATAGTATCATTAAGCCCTGTAAATAAGAAAATTAACAAAGGAAGAAATATTGCTTTTTTATTTATTATTTCTGATTTTTCGCTTTTAAATATCAAAAAGAAAGATAACATTGCTAAAAATAATCCTGATATTTTTATTATTGTAATACTCTCTGATTCATAAAAATATGCGCCAAATAATACTGGTATTAATATTGACATTTTGCTGAATACAGAAGTAATTGCAATTCCTGCTTTTTGTGTGCTTAGAGCAAATATTAAAAAACCTACTGAATATAAAAGCCCTAATAATAAACTTGGTTGAAACCATAATTGATTTGGAATATCAGTTAAGGTTAAATCTCCGCTATAAATAGTTATCGCAAATAATGCAGCAATAAAGTAATTTACTATAAGTGCTTGGTAATTATCTATTTTATAGTTATTAAAAACTCTAAATATCAATAGGATACTTACAAAAAATATTATAGCGATGATCATTAAAAATATACCCATTATAAATTATGATATTGTAGAATAGTATCATCTAAGATACTATAACTAGCAGAATGTTTAATACTTATTGTAGGTGCTAATAATCCATCACCAAAGGTTTTTCTTCCAATCAATACTCTTGCTTCGTCCCAAAGGTTTTTGTCAATAAAACTTTGTAGAGTAGCTTTTCCACCCTCTACAATCAATGACTGAATATCTCTAGTATAAAGCTCTTCTAATACTTGTTCTATTGCTTCAGTATTATTTTTAATGCTAATAAATTCTGTATTTTTAATTTCTAGATCTTCAGAATTTGAGAATACAATAGTATTTGTAGTACCATCAAGTAGTTTATAATCAGTGTTTAATTTTTTATCTATCGATAGTAGAATTCTAAGGGGATTTCTTCCTGCCCATTCTCTGGTATCTAATTGTGGATTATCGTTTAATAGGGTTCCATTTCCTATTAGAATTGCACTCTCTTCGCTACGCCATTTATGAACAAGCATTCTTAGAACTGGATGCGTTATCCAGTTTATGCCAATAGCATCGTCTTGTTTTCTGTTTATATCTATATATCCATCAGTAGTTTGCGCCCATTTAAGAATAATATACGGACGCTTATTACTATGGAAATTAAAAAAAGCCTTATTTAATTCCAAGCTTTCTTTTTCTAATATTCCAACAATAACTTCAACACCATTATTACGCATTTTTTCTATTCCTTTGCCGGCAACTTTTGCAAAACTATCAATACAACCAATTACTACTCGTTTAATATTTTTCTCAACAATAAGGTCGGAGCAAGGTGGTGTTTTACCATGGTGTGCACAAGGTTCAAGATTAACATATAATGTTGCATCTTTTAATAGAGATTGGTCCTCAACGCTATTTATTGCATTAACTTCGGCATGGGCTTCACCATATTTTCTGTGATAACCTTCGCCAATTATTTTATTATCAAGAACAATTACACTACCAACCATCGGGTTAGGTTTTACAGTTGCTCTGCCTTTTATGGCCAACTGCAAACATCTGTTCATATATTGTTCGTGAGTACTATACATTGTTTTAGTAAATAAAATTATCTAAAATGGCTAAAATCATTTTTAGAATATGTAGGCTCATTTTCAAAGCCATAAATATCTTCGTAAGCTACTAGAATAAGAGCATAGGATAGGGGTAATGTGAATAAAAGACCAACTCCTAATGCCAGAATTCCTAATATATTTATCCCAATAATTGTAGCTCCAAAAAGTAATGCTTCCCAGAATTTCTTCATGATAATAATTCTACTACTTTCCATGGCCTTCCAGTACGTCATTTTGCCAAAAACAACCAATGGCATTGCAAAAAGATAAATGGTAGCAACAAATATTGCGGGAAAATAATATAAGGCTAAACTTACAGTAGTTAGTAAATTTACCATCATAAAAACTAGCATTGTGGGCACAAAACTCTTAAAGCCTTCAAAAAAATCATTAATAGTTATAACTTCGTTATCAATAATCTTTTTTAGAGTATAATAATATCCTGCTGAAATAGGTCCCGAAACTACCATTTGTACTATTTGGCCAATTGCAGGGTTTATTAATAATAAAAACATCGACCCAAGATAAATGGTAGTAAATGCCATTAATAATTTCCAATGTGGCTTCACTAAGCTTAGTGCTCGTTGCAAATAATATGCTCTATTAAAAAAATAGCCATTATTTGCTAACTCCTTAGCCTTTTCTGATGTGAAATTTTGCATTATTGTGTTTTGTATTATTCTAAAAAAGTGAATTGTAAAAGACATAGCCTTTACAATTCACTTTTTATTTATTTAAAATTAGATTAATCTAAAAAAGATTCTTAATTATCCTTTAATATAAGATCATCATATTCAGTTTCAAACTGAAGTTTATGATTTGCTTCTTCAAAAGCCAAATTATTAAAAATAACGCTAAGTTCCTCATTAGGTGACATAGCAGCTAGGTTTTTGTATAATTTAAAAGCAGCTTTTTCTCTTTTCATAGCAATTATAAGAGTATCCTGATAAGTCATATCAGGGCTAGATTTTACAGAAACCAAATAATCAGAAATCTTAAGGTCAAGAACTTCTTTAGGGTTCTCATTACTAAAAATACCTTCTTTTTTTATTTTCTGAAGTTTAAGCTTATGACCCATTTCTTCTTTTACGAAGTCAAGAAAAATCTTTTTTAAATCATTGCTTTTAGCACTTTTAGCAAGTTTACTATAAAAGTCAACAGCTATCTGCTCTTGCTCAATTGCAAAATCTAATGTTTCGTCTATTGAATTAAAATACTTCATAATTATCGATTTGTTTGGTTTTATGTTTTAGCTATTTACTAGAATTTCTCAGCATGAATTTGTCCTTCAGGATTCTTCTTTTTATGCCACTCCGAAAAACCATCAACGCCCATTGCTTCCTCCATATCAGAAATCATTCGAGGGTTTCCGCAAAGAAAAACGTCAGTATTCTCAGGCATTGGTTTAAATCCCCAAGTTTTTTCCATAATTCCTTTATTCCACATATCTTGAATAAAATCTACATGACCATTCCATTTTGTCATTTCGCCTTCAGGATTGGTAATTGTTGGAATATATTTAAAATCAGAGTTAATTGATTGAAGAAGGTCTAATTCAGAAGAATAACCTAAATCCCATGAATTTGCTGCACCATGAATAACTGCAATTTTACCCTTACGCTTAAGAGCATCACTACGTAACATACTCATATATGGAGCTACACCGGTTCCTGTGGCAACAAGAATAATATTTCTTTCTACAGGAATTTGGTCTATGGTAAACATACCAACAAATTTAGTTCCTACACCAATTCTGTCACCAATTTTTAGGCTAAACATTCTAGGAGTTAATGCTCCAGAGTGAACAAGGGTAATATAAAACTCAAGAAACTCTTTTGTTCTAGAACTAGAAGCGATGGAGTATGCTTTTCTAATCATTTTATCATCAGCAATTTCTTCAAATTCAGGAGTAGACTCCTCGCAACGAGCAGTTCCTCCAGGAAGAAATAGGGCGCAAAATTGCCCAGCTTTAAAATCTGGCAAATCCCAGCCGTCAGGAGCAATCCTGAAAACTTTCATGGTAGGTGATACCTGTATTATTTGCGTGATGATTCCGTTTAATTCGTTCATTATTTTTTTATTTATTGAGTTTATTCTATGTTTCCGTAATGTTTCATAAATTGGATTCTCTCAAAAGCAATTGTGTTTACATCATTTTTAAGAGCCATATTACCTCTAAATGCATCAAGCGTATTAAATGAATTTTTCTCCATCCATTTTTCCATTTCTTCAAGCATAAGCTTAATCTGCTTTGGTCCATTTATATAAAGTGTAGATGCTATTTGAACATTATTTGCTCCAACAAGAATTTGCTTTATAACATCAGCGCCAGTATGTACTCCTGTTGTTGCCGAAATAGGGATTTCTATTTTGCTGCTCATTATTGCAACCCATCTAAGCGAAGTAGAAATGTCTTCTGATGTAGTAAAAACACCTGTAGAAGTGATTTCCATTTTATCGATATCGATATCTGGCTGAAAATATTTGTTGAAAAGTACAATCCCATCGACAAAACCAGTCCAGCTAATCTTTTTGATAAAATTGGCCAAGCCAGCAGAGTAAGTAGTCATTTTAACAGCAATCGGTAAATTAGTGCTGCGTCTTACCTTCTCAAGTATTTTAATATAATTTTCTTCGTTTTCTGCACTATTTATTTCATCGTCGGAAGGAAGCACTCCAATATTCAATTCTAGAGCATCAGCACCTGCAGCTTCTATTTCTTTGGTGAAAGAAACCCATTCTCTGTCAGTAATACAGTTTACTGAGGCAATAATTGGAATGTCAACTTCTGCCTTTGCTTCTCTAATAAGAGTAGTATAATCAGAAAGTTTACTGCTACGCATATGCTCAGTAATATAGTCATGCACATCAGTGCCATAACTCTGGTCAAGAGATATATTTTGTGCTGTTTCTGCTAATATTTGTTCCTCAAATAATGATTTAAGAACAATTGCACCAGCGCCATTCTCTGCAAGTTTTTTTATTGAACTTAAGCTATTTGTTAATCCTGAGCTTGCTACTATTATTGGGTTCTTAAGTGTTAAACCTAGATATTCAGTTTGTAAATTTACCATTGTTTTCTGTGTTTTTTAGTTAGAAGTTAAAGATCGAGATTTAGCCTCTCTGTCAAGCATAAATAAGCCCGAGCCTTTGCCATCAATTATGCGCAATTGGTCTAATAATTCAGATACTGTTGATTCTTCCTCAACTTGTTCGCTAACATACCATTGAAGCATAGCAACTGTAGCATGATCCCTTTCCTGAATAGCTACATCCACTAGATTATTAATTAGGTTTGTAATATATTGTTCGTGTTTATAAATTTCTTCAAATACATCAATAATACCATTCCAGCTAACCTGAGGGCGGTTTATCTCTTCAAGTTCTACATTGCCACCTCTATCAAGAATATATTGAAAGAATTTCATTGCATGCCCTTGTTCTTCTTCAAATTGTAATTTCATCCAATGTGAAAATCCATTTAAATTCTCTTTTGCTAAATATGCTGACATTGAAAGATATAAATATGCTGAATACATCTCAGCATTTATTTGTTTGTTTAATTCTTCTTCTAACCTTTTGCTAATCATAGTTATGTGTTATTTTGAATTTATGGATTATAAAGTATGCAAATCTAGTAAATATAATTCAAATATTGAGGTATTTATTTTCATAAAAAAAGCTTTTGAACGAATGTTCAAAAGCTTTAAAATTTCTAGCATGAAATATTATATTTAGCTAACTGCAACAGCAATCTCATCACTTTGCCACAATCCGTGCTTAGTACAATATGCATGGGCTACTAATTTCATATTCTTTGTTGGAACAATATAAAAATCAACTTCTACATTTGTTGGAGCATTGCCCATAGT
>QMPB01000054.1 GCA_003648395.1 Bacteroidota bacterium | reverse complement strand
GTATCCACGACCGCGATACTAATGAGAATTTTATGTATTGTAAAGATGGTAAGGCAGGTCCTGTTTCTACTAAACTATACGAAACTCTACAAGGAATCCAAATGGGAGAAGTTGAAGATAAACATGAATGGAATATGATTATTAAATAAATAATTTTCTAATTATACTAGAAAGCAGATAATAAATTAATTTATTATCTGCTTTCTTTATACTTGTATATTATTTTATCTATTTCTTTACTACTATGATATAGACTGTATTAAGATATTATTATTATTAATAAATATTTATATTTGTTTTATTATCTAAAATACCTACTTTTACGGCTAGGAAAAATACATTTTGATTTATTGGTCAAAATAGAGCCTTTAATAGTAGTATATCTATTTAATAGCTAACATATTCTATAATTATATATTTATTAAGTTTAATATCAGTATGTTACTGATAAATTAGTTTTTATGAAAATTAAATTATTTACAATAAGCTTTTTGTTTTTATTGATTATTACTTCATGCAAATTTTCGCATGAGCCAAAGGTTGTAGTTTCTATTGCCTCGCAGCAGTATGAAGTAATAAAGAGTGACGAATTAAGCCCCGATGCTGAAATTGACTCCATAATTTCTATATATAAAAAAGGAGTGGATAGTATTATGAATAAAGTTGTAATATATTCTAAGCAATCTATGGATAAAAGCAAACCGAGTGGACCTTTAGATAATCTTATTACTGATGCAATGCTGTCTGAAATTAATAAGGTAGTGGAAATGCCTGTAGATATTGCTTTTTATAATTATTATGGTATACGACAAATACTGCCAAAAGGTAAAGTTGTGATTGGAAATATTTTTGAAATACTTCCTTTTGAGAATCAAACAACTTTAGTGCATTTAAATCCTAAAGGGATGCGAGCTATGTTACACTATATATATAGAACAGGTGGACAGCCAATATCAGGAATAGATATTACTTATATAGACTCGCTTAATTATAAAGTAATAATTGGAGATAATGATTGGGACTCAACAAAATATTATTGGGTAGCGACTAGTGATTATGCTGCAAATGGTGGTGATAATATGAATTTCTTTAAAGAGAGTGATTCAATTTTTTATACGGGTGTATTGCTAAGAGATAATCTGCTTAACTATATCGATATTATTAATAACAATGGTGATTTGTTAGAGGCAGATACATTATTAAGGATAAGATTTATTGAAGAAAATAGAAAAACTACAAAGCGATAATATATTTAAGCGCCCATTTCAAATCAATTTTTAACAATAAGGAGAGATTATTAAGCCATTAATATTTGGTTTTCATTCCCTCTTAACATAATTTCTAAATAAATGAAACAAAATAGGAGAGGTTTTATAAAAATAATTGGTAGTGCAGCGGTTTTAAGCTTTGTGCCAAGAATAATATATGCAGCTACATCCAAAGAAAGTAGTATAACACGACTCACAATATTAAGCACTAATGATATGCATAGTCGCATAGAGCCTTTTGGGGTTAATGATAAAAAATATGCTAGTCAAGGAGGGTTTGCACAACGTACTGCTATTTTAAAGCAAATACGCTTACAAGAGAACAATGTATTATTACTTGATGCAGGTGATATATTTCAGGGTACGCCATTTTATAATGTATATGGTGGTGAGCCAGAGCTTAAAATTATGAGTAAAATTGGATACGATGCGGCAACAATAGGAAATCATGAATTTGACAATGGATTGGATGGACTTAATAAAGCTTTAGATTTTGCCGACTTTCCTTTTGTAAATTCAAATTATGATTTTTCGAAAACTGTATTGGCAGGAAAAATTGCACCCTATAAAATAATTGAAAAAGGAGATTTACGAATAGGTATTATAGGGGTGGGAATTAAACTTAAAGGTTTGGTTTCAGCAAAAAGTTATGGTGCTACAGAATACCTTGACCCTGTGGAAAAGGCAAATGAGTATGCGAAGTTATTAAAAGAAAAATCTTGCGATTTTATTATATGTTTGTCACATTTAGGAGTGGATTATTCTGAAAATGAAAATCAAATTGGAGATGTGGAATTTGTGTCAAAAACACGAAATATAGACTATGTTATTGGAGGTCATACACATACTTTTATGGATAGCCCTTTGGAAATAAAAAATCTCGATGGACTAATCGTTCCCGTAAGTCACTCAGGCTGGGGTGGGTTGCGTATTGGAAGACTAGATGTAGAATTTGATTCTAAGAAAAATATTTCAAGGGTGCCTCTATATACGTCAAAAAAAGTAGAAAATCAAGCAAAAAAAGATTAATTTCCTAACTATTTTATGCGCACATTTGTAATTGAATTAGTGGGGAAAGGGTGTAGTTTGTAAAGTGGTTATTAACAGGCAGATGTTAATAATTGATGAAGCATCTTTTCAGAAATTAATTTAGAAAAAATATCAAAAAAAATTTTAGCGTAATTTAAACAATGACACAAAACCATATTACCGTTTGGAATAATTGCTTAGAAGTAATACAAGACAATATCGATACTAAGGCATATAAAACATGGTTCGGACCGATTAGGGCTGTTCGTTTAAAAAATAATGTTTTAACAATTCAGGTTCCAAGCCAGTTTTTTTACGAATGGATAGAAGAGCATTATATTCATTTGTTGAGAAAGACTATTAAAAAAGAACTAGGCAAAAATGGTAAACTTGAATATAGCATTATTATGAGCAATATAGATAAACATGCAATAAATTTACCTACAACAAATAGGAATGCTACTAAAAATAGACCTACTAATATGCCTTTAGATTTGAATAAGAGTAAGTCTAAATCATTTCCTAATCCATTTATTATACCTGGTATTAAGAAAATTAATATTAACTCTCAATTAAATGAGAATTATTCTTTTGATAACTTTGTAGAAGGTGAATGTAATCGCCTTGCTCGTTCTGCTGGTTTTGCTGTGTCACAAAACCCTGGTAAGACTTCTTTTAATCCTCTGTTTTTATATAGTAATAATGGACTTGGAAAAACACACCTTTCGCAAGCAATAGGTTTAGAAGTTAAAGAAAATTATCCTGATAAGACTGTGCTTTATGTTCGTGCTGAGCAGTTCTTAAGCCAATTTATCGATTCTATAAAGAATAATAGTACCCAAGACTTTGTGCATTTTTACCAAGTAATAGATGTTCTTATTATTGATGATATTCATGTATTAGCAGGTAAAGAGAAAACTCAAGATATATTCTTTAATATATTTAATCACCTTCACCAAAATGGAAAACAGCTTATTATAACTTCTGATAAGCCACCTGTAGATTTAGCAGGAATTACTCCTCGTCTTCTTTCAAGGTTTAAGTGGGGTTTGGCGGCAGATTTGCAAACACCAGATTTAGAGACTCGTATTGCTATACTTAATAGTAAGCTTTATAAAGATGGTTTGGAAATGCCTGAAGATGTTATTGAATATCTTGCTTATAGTATTTCATCAAGTGTTAGAGAACTCGAAGGAGCAATGGTCTCAATCCTTGCTCAATCTTCTCTTAATAAGAAAGCAATAAATTTAGACCTAGCACGTAATATGATCGATAAGTTTGTAAAGAATACTTCTCGTGAAATATCTATTGATTATATCCAAAAAATTGTTAGTGACTATTTCGATATTCCTGTAGAAATTATTAATTCTAAGACTAGAAAAAGAGAGATTGTTCAGGCAAGGCAAATAGCAATGTATTTTTCTAAAAAATATACAAACTCATCGCTAGCGGCAATAGGTGTACACTGTGGAAATAAAGACCACGCTACTGTTTTACATGCTTGTAGAGTTGTAAATAACTTGCTCGATACGGATAAAAAATATCGCTCTTATGTAGGCGATATTGAAAAGAAAATTAAAGTATAAGAAATCCAATAGTAATGGCTTGATTATATATAATATAAAGAGTTGCTTAATTAAAAGCACTAATTCTGAAACAATGGAATTAGTGCTTTTTTATTAAATAAATATATGTTTTTTAATAGCTACAATTTTCTAACTTAGCCCACCAATATAAGTTCGTAATATAAAAATATATAACACTATGAATCAAGATTTAATACTGGTAATAAATCCTCGTTCAATATATACTAGGGTAGCAATATACGAAAACTATAATGTATTGTTTTTGAAAGATATAATGCATCCTGATCAAGATCTAGGACGTTTTTCTCATTACTTAGAACAGGTCAATTATCGTCGCGATAAAATTCTGTCAGAATTAGATAATAATGGTATTTGTTTAGATTGTATTCAGGCTGTAGTAGGTCGTGGTGGTTTAATGAAGCCAGTAAAATCAGGAATTTATGAAATTAACGATGCAATTGTTAATGATCTAAAGAGTGCCGAATTTGGTGATGATTATGTTAATCTTGGTGGTATTCTTGCAAAAGAAATAGCTTTATTATATCCTAATTTACGATCTTTTATTGTTGACCCAGTAACTGTAGATGAATATCACGAACTGGCTCGCTTTACAGGGCATAAAGATTTTGAAAAAAAGTCGATTTTCCATACTCTAAATCAAAAAGCAATGGCTAAGCGTCATGCTAAAGCACTTATGCGCAAGTATGAAGAAATGAAACTTATTGTTGTGCATTTAGGAAGTGGTATTTCAATTGGAGCTCACTGTCATGGTTCCGTTATTGATGCCAATCAAGCATTGGATGGCGATGGACCATTTTCGCCAGAACGTACAGGTTCACTGCCAGTAGGTGATCTTATTAGATATTGTTTTAACTCAGGAAAAAGTGAAGCTGAGTTATTAGATATGATTCATTATCGTGGTGGCTTATTCTCTTATTTAGGTACATATAGTGCTTTAGAAGTAGATGCTATGGTTAATAATGGCGATAAGAAAGCTGAGAAAGTATTTGAAGCAATGGCATATCAAGTATCCAAAGAAATAGGTGCTATGTTTGCTGTTCTTAATTCTGAAATAGATGGTATTATTATTACTGGAGGAATTGCAAATAGCCGATGGTTTGTGAATAAGATTATTGATAGAGTTAGTAATATGGGTCCTGTGCATGTATACCCTGGAGTGATGGAATTAGACTCTATGGCTCAGATAACTCTTTCGGCTATACGTGGTGATGAAGAAATTTTAGAGTATAAGTAAATTAATAAACCTCTTATTATAATATTTAGTGAAAACCTGTACAAATCATATTTTAGTAATTAATCCGGGATCTACCTCAACAAAAGTTGCGGTTTTTCAAGGTGCCCGTTCAATGTTTCAACAGGATATTATTCATTCTGAAGAGGATTTGGCATCTTTCGATAAAATTGCTGATCAGTATGAGTTTCGTAAAAATACAATAATATCTGTTCTTAAGAATAATGATATTGACCTTACATGTATAGAAGCTGTAATGGGGCGTGGTGGTCTTATTAAGCCTGTTCCTGCTGGAGTAATTGAAGTTGATGAGAAGCTTAAGAATGATTTACGAAATAGTCCCATTGGTGAGCATGCAAGTAATCTTGGTGGATTAATAGCTGATGATCTTGCAAATAACATAAAAGGAGCAAGGGCATTTATTGCCAACCCTGTTGTGGTTGATGAATTTGATAATATTGCAAGAGTTGCTGGGCATCCTCTTTTTGAAAGAAAATCTATTTATCATGCGTTAAATCAAAAAGCTATTGCAAGAGAATATGCTCAGTCGCATAGTATTCCTTATGAAGAGGTAAATGTAATAGTAGCTCATATGGGCGGTGGAATTACTGTTGGTGCTCATAGAAAAGGGCGTGTGATTGATGTAAATCAAGGTTTAGATGGCGAGGGTCCGTTTTCTCCTGAGAGGAGTGGGCATTTACCAATTGGGCAGATAATAAACTACTGTTTTAGTGGTGATTATACGGAAAAAGAGATCCGTAAAATGGTTACTGGCAAAGGTGGTTTGGTAGCTTATTTGGGAACTAATGATACTCGCGATGTATTATCAAGATCATTGCGTGGTGATGATAAAGCTAAGCTAATATATGATGCTATGGCTTATCAAGTTGCCAAAGAAATAGGGGCTATGTTTACTGTTTTGCATGGTGATGTAGATGCTATTTTGCTTACTGGTGGTATTGCCCATGGTCAAGATTTTACTAATCTAATTCGTGAAAGAGTGCATAAGTTAGCTCCAGTATTTGTTTATCCTGGTGAGGATGAAATGAAAGCTCTTGCCAAAATTGGAACTCGTGTGCTTACTGGCGAATTAAAACCACTTAAATACTAGTTGTAATTTTAATATTTATATATAATTTTATTATTACTACTTATATATATATAGAAATCTTTTATGTTTATTTTAGGATAAAAGATTTGATAATATTTTTCTCGATTTTAATTGATAATCAAAACATCAAATTTCTATGAATAATTATACAGTTTATAAATTATTGGCATTATCTGCTTTCTTGCTTTTTCCATTTATAAGTATATCCCAAAATATTGAAATCCCAGCAGTATATTCTAATATTGAAGATACTGATGATGGTATTTATTTTACTGATAATAAAGGTGAGAAGAATAATGTTGTGGATAAAAAATCCAAATGGAGATTATCTGATTTTGAGGATATTGAGAAAGGTGTTGAAGGAGGTATTCTATTAGAATTTAAGAAAAAGTTTGAAGGAACAGTTATTTATGGTTTATATCCTGATGAGCCAATGGAATACGCTAATGCAGTTTTCTTTAAGAAACATATAAATATTGAGGATGGAATGGCTTTTATAAATATTGCCAAGAATCTATCGGGAGTATATGATATGGCAAATTGGGAAAAGAAGGGCAAAAGTAGAATTCGATATCGTGTATTTGATAAGGAGAATAATATTATTACCAATAAGAATGTAGCTTTTAGTGTGAAAGATGGATTATTTTCTATAGAAACCAGTATTACTGCAGGCCCTTTTATAACCGCACTAACATCAAATTCACTTATTATTACTCTTTGGACTAATAGAAATGATGAAGCAAGTTTGAGTATTAATGGTAGTACGTATATAAGCTCAAATGCAAAGAAACATATATTTAGAATTTCTAATCTTGATGCTGCAAAGGAGTATCCTTATGTTGTGGCTTTTAAGGATGATTATTTTAAATCTAAAATAAAGACTGCTCCGAAGAATAATTCAAATGCTAAGTTTAGTTTTGCTTTTGCGAGCGATAGTAGAGGTGGTGCCCAGCTTGGTGAGAGTAATCTAGGAGGACATAATGCATATATTATGCGTAAGATGGCTGCACTTGTGACATTCAAGGAAGTAGATTTCTTACAGTTTACTGGTGATATGATTGATGGTTATAGTATCGATAATCAAGGAATAAGGCTAGAGTATACTAACTGGCTTCGCACAATGACGCCTTATATGCATAGCATACCAATGAATGTTGGAATGGGAAATCATGAGGCTTATTTAAAACTCTTTGGAGATCCTAAAAATTATATCGCAGTTGATAATTTTCCTTTTGAAACTAATTCGGCAGAGGCAATTTTTGCTGATTATTTTGAGAATCCTTCCAATGGTAATATTACTGAGGATGGCTCTAGTTGCGATCCTAATCCAAATAAGGTAGATTTTCCATCTTATGATAAGAATATATACTCCTATACTTATGGGAATACGGCTATGATAGTTCTAAATTCAAATTACTTATATACTCCAAATCATCGTGTAATTGAGCAGATTGGGGGAAATGTGCATGGGTATATTATGGATAATCAATTGGGTTGGTTAGAAAAACAGATTTCTAATTATGAGAAAGATAAAAATATAAGCCACGTATTTGTTACTATTCATACACCGGCATTTCCTAATGGTGGCCATGCCAAAAACGATATGTGGTATGGAGGTAATAACGATATTAGACCATATATAGCAGGTAAAGCTGTAGAAAAAGGAATTATAGAAAGAAGAGATGAATTCCTAGATATATTAGTAAATAAAAGTACAAAATTTAGAGTATTGCTAACTGGTGATGAGCATAACTATACTCGATTGCATATTGATAATGACTCTAAAATATACCCTGACGATTGGAAAGGTGAAAAAATAAAGTTTAATAGGGAATTTGTACAAATTGTAAATGGAGCTGCAGGTGCACCTTATTATGCTCAAGAGCAATTGCCTTGGTCCAATGATTTGGATAAATTTTCGTCACAATATGCTTTAGTAATATTCAATATAGATGGCGATAGTATTCTAATTGAAGTGTATAATCCTGATACTTTAGAACTAATAGAGAGCTATAAATTGAAATAAGTTAGTATTTGGATATTTTTACAAAATAGGTTATTATTTTTTGTATTATTGTATTCTAATTGAGTCGAATAGTATCGGCGGTCTGATTAGCTAATATTATTATTAAATTATACATAAAAGATTAAAAACTAGTTATTTTTGACTATTAATTAAATAATTATCAAAACCTTAAATTATGAAAAATTTTAAACTATTCTTTTTACTATCAGTATTAATACTAGGTAGTAGTATTACAAGCCAAGCTCAGCTTAAGTTACTAAGTGGTCTTGAAAATGGCACATATGAAGCATTATCTAAAGATATGATGAAAGTGTCAAGTCAAGAAATGGTCGTACTTAACTCCAATGGAAGTGTTGATAATTTCAATCAATTGGTAGATAATAATAATGATATTTTTGTGGCATTTATTCAGTATGATGTATTATTACATAATGAAGAAAATAGTCCTGAATTAAGAAAGAATTTACGTGTACTATTTCCATTATTTCTTGATGAGGAAGTACATATAATTACTACAAAGGGTTCTAAAATAATAAATATTGAGGACCTGAAAGGTAAAAAGGTTGCTGTAGGAACACCTGAGCAAGGTACTTTTGTAACTGCAGCTACTATTAAACGCATGTCTAAAATAGAATGGAAAGATGTAGAGATTAGTTCTAATGATGCTCTTGCAGCTCTTAATGCTGGCGAAATTGACGCGTATTTTTATGTTGGTGGAGCTCCAGTTAAGTCTTTATCTGAGATTAGTAAAGATTCTAAACTTCAGTTGGTAAATATCTCTACCAATGGATTAGAAGAAGTATATACAACTAAGGTTATTAAAAAAGGAACTTATGCTTGGCAGAAGAAAGATGTACATACTTTAGCAGTACCTACATTAATTGCATGTAATATTCATGAAATGACATTAGATACTCGTCGTAAGTTAAATACTTTGCTTACAGATACTAAAAGTAATATTGGTGCATTTGAGAAATCAGGTCATAAAAAATGGCAAGATGTTTATACTAAAAGTCTTTACATTAATTGGCCTTATTATTACTTAAAGCCAATAGTAGAATAATCAAAATGTATATTCTTGAAATAGCTATCAATTATTAATTGATAGCTATTTTTTTGCCTAGTATTTTATCAATTTCACTCATATTATACAAATTATGATTCAAATCTGATGATTATTAAAATGAAATATTTCTCTTGTATTCAAGTTAAGGATTCAAGTTGAGTGTGTAGGTTTTAATAATTAAACTGTTCATATTACAATAAATAAAATCCGCTAAAGGTGTATTAATTAATTTTAGTATTAAAAAATAGAGCTATTGAATTTTCAATAGCTCTATTAATCTGTATAATTAATTATTATTGCTTTATTTCTTTTTCTGACTAGCTTCGTATTTTCTAATTATATACTGGCTATTTTGTTTCCAAGAAAGCCGCTTCGCTAATATCTTTTTCTTGTTGTCCAATAAGTAAATAGTAGGAGTGGAGATAATGTCGTATAAATCATGATAATTCTCGGTAAGGCTACGTGGTCCATCCACATTTATCCAATCATGAATTTTATATTCATTAATCTTTTTAGTCCATTTCACAACACTAGTATCAGAGCATACCGAATAAACTTTTACATTATACATTTCTGCAGACTGATTATACCAAGCAATTAGTCCATTAATCTCATGTTTGCAATGTCCACAATCAGGATCCCAAAATATAATTATTGTAAAGTCAGCATCAATATCATAAAGGCTCTGTAATTGCATATTAGTATCTTGCATGATTAAATTTGGAGCCTGTTTGCCAATAATTAATCTATCTAAGGTATTAATACGTTTTGTCATTCTTCCTAAAGTACCTTCGCTTACCCAATACGCCTCGCCAGTTAAATAATATTTTTTACCAAGTTCAACAAATACTTCATCCATACCCATTATTTTGCTGGTTTCTACTTGATAAGTAAAATACCAAATACAATACTTATAGGTTTCCTTATTTGGTTTTGCTTTCTCAATTATGGCAATGGTCTCTTTTATTAAAGTATCGGGGCGTTGCACTATTACTTTCTTAAAATAGCGCTCTATTTTTGATGCATAAATAGGGGTGCGCAATAGTCTTTCGTCAGCAAAATCGAAATTATCAAAAAAATGCTCCTTATAATATCGGTAGATAAATGTAGAGTCAGGAGTGCCATCTTCTTTTAATGGTAACTCTGTTGGTATTTCGGGCTCCTGCGATGCTAGCAATACCTTTGAAAATAAACTATTCTTATGGTCGTCAATAAATTTTATTTTAGTCTCTTTTACTTTACTATTAATTTCCTGCTGTTGCTTTTTTATCTCATCTTGCCTTGCTTTGTCTCCTTCAACTTTTTTATATTCAGCATTTAATTTGGAGCTTTTTCTACCATATACATTTATATCATCAAGGTAGGCGTAGAAATTTGAATTGTCGTCACTACCCTTAATATCCATTTTGTTAATAGGGTCTTTTGGGTCAGTTTCTAAAGAGAAATGTTGGTCTTCATCAATTATAATCTCAAAATATTGTTTGTTCTGAAATACTACTAAATAAATTCCGCCTTTTAATGGCTCATTTCCAGCAAAAGTATAACTTCCTTTATGAAGATATCCTGTGTCAACTTTCATATTAGTATTGCCATAGTAGCTAACTAATAATATGCTAGTGTCTTTTGACTCAGTAAGTTTTACATTTATATTATATGCATCTTTTTGAGCAGATAATCCTAAACTTATTGATAGGAGAATTATTATTCCAATTATTTGTTTCATTCTTTTTTGCAATTTGGTTTTTATTATAGATATAATACGACAATAATATTCAATTATGGTTTATACATTTGTATATAAATTGTATTATTATAATATCTCATCATTTTCTTTTAATTCGAGAGCGTATATTAATGTGTGAATATGCTTTAGAGCTGAGGTTAATCTTGGTCCCCAATGTATTGCTAAGAACCTATGTGCGTCAGCAACAGCATTCTCTTTTGCTGCTAATTGATTCTTCTGAAATAATACCACAAAGTCTTTCATATCTTGGTATATGTCAGCAATATCCTCAGCTAAACTTGATTTCATCAATTCTCTATTTTGATCTACAACCCAGTAATACTCATCGTCGCCAAATTTGGTTTTTATATTCATAAATACACTTTGCCAGTGTTCTTCAGATACAAATCTTTCTGCAAAACTATTATCTACTTCCGATAATTCTGGTAGGAGTGAGCCTTTTACATACATTAGTGGCATTACTTTCTGATAAAAAGACAAAACATCTTTAATGTCTGTTTTCTCTACTCTTTCTGTAAACACACAAAACTCATGAGCTACTCTTATCAACTCCAATACTGTTGACGATTTTACTTTTTCTAAATTTTCTTTACTCATCTTCTTATAATTATTAATGTTTAATTGCCAGCCTTCGGTATAATTTTCTCATTTCATTCGGAAATCACTCTCCCGATAGTTATCAGGGACTGACGAATTCTTCATTCTAAATTCCTAATTCTTCATTCCAATAGTGTATAAGTAACGTCAAGGTTGAGGTGGATACTATGTTGATGATTAGGAGTTTACAATAGTAAATAACTAATTAGCAGCATAAGCCCAACGAAAAGATTGGCGTTTCTTATAACTATTTAGTAGGCGTCTTTTTTACCTTTGTTGATGGCAGGTAATCCTTTATCCATCCACTCTGGCATAGGTTTATTTTTCAAATAATGATCAAAAAACTGCATCATTCTTATGCTTAAATCTACTCTATTGGGCCACTTCATTAAGTTATGACCATCGTTATTATATGTAAGCATCCAAGCTTCTTTATCCAAACGGCGCAAAGCTACAAAATATTCAATTCCTTGATACCAAGGAACAGCTCCATCTTTATCATTATGCATAATAAGGATTGGTGTATTTACTTTGTCGGCATGAAAAATAGGGGAGTTCTCAATATATAAATCAAGGCTGTCCCATAGAGTTACACCAATTCTGCTTTGTGTTTTCTCATACTGGAAAGCTCTGTTCATCCCTGTGCCCCAACGGATTCCACCATAAGCACTTGTCATATTGCTAACTGGAGCTCCAGACTCAGCACATGCATATATATCTGTCATTGTTACAAGCATGGCAGTTTGGTATCCTCCCCAACTTTGTCCTTGCATTCCAATTTTATCACCATCTATCCATGAGTTTTTCTTCATAAATTCAGTACCACTTACAATGGCATTATAGGCAGATTTTGCTGGGTGGCCAGTTTTGTATGTAATATCGGGCACAAATACAATATATCCATTACTCACATACTCCGTAAAATTAATAATAGAGTGACTAGGCTTTGGAATATAATGATTATGAATATCATTTGAGTAACGCTCATAAAAATATACAAGCATAGGATATTGCTTTGTGCTGTCAAAATTCTCAGGCTTGTAAATCAATCCTTCCAACTCTTGACCATCGAATGCAGTCCATTTAGTGAGCTCTACTGTGCCCCAATTATAATTTTTTTGTTGAGGATTAGTATTTGATATTTTATTTATATTATCAAAATCTATGGTAGTGATATTCAAATCAGGAAATTCAGTAAAAGAACTTCTACGGAAAATAATAATATTACTATTTTTAGCTTTTGAAGGATAGTAGTATCTGTGGTCAGAGTTTATTAATTCTTTAGGATCTGATTTTTCATCCAAATTAAGTGAAAAATATCCTCCAGATTTATTCTTTTCGTTAAAGCCACGTAGTAGGTGTGGATTTTCTTCATTTAAATACTTATGCTCCTCTCTATCTAATGTTATTTCACTAAAACGGATATTGTTTTTGCGACCAAAGGCTTTAGTTATGTTCTCTGGAGCTTGATTGCCTGATGGGTCAAGTTTCCATAAATCATATCTATCAGCTACAACAAAATATTTGTCTCTGGTATACCATCCTTCAATTCCATATGCTCTAGCTTCGTTTGGCGTATCATGCTCTTCGTTATAAAAGTTTACATCTAGTTTCGATGTTAGGTTTATATGTATTCTAGCTTTTATATCGTAAGAATACCATGCTTTATCTTTAAAATACACAACATAAGTTCCATTTGGAGAAATACGAATACTTCCTTGAAAATGCTCTAAAATTAATTCCTTGCTACCATCATGAGTATTTATTACATAGTAATTGGAGTACCACCCATCCCAACTTTGCTCCTTGGCAAAGCTTATATCATCAACACCTAATGCAAAGTGTGATTTGTCATTTATTGCAAAACGAATTGTTCTTACAGTTGAATCAGCAAGCTGAATTATCTCTTTATTTGTTACGTCATATTGTGCTAAATAAGTTCTTTTCTTCTCCTTAGAGGCCTGTAATTTTTGTTGAGGCTGCAACAATTTGTCTTGGTAATTCCAAATATCAACATGGTATTTCTCATTGGCTAATAAAGTATCCTCAGGCTCTTGGGTTGGCTTAGGAGCTGTGCCAAAGTACATCTTATTTCCATTTTTGCTAAACCAAGGAGTATAGTTATCACTAGGGCTATAATCTTTTGGTATAAACCCACTCGTTGTGTCAGCAATTAATGAAATATCATTAGTTTCATCATTCCAATAATATAAATTAAATACCTTATTCTCTTTTGCTGTATCTGTTGCAAAAAGCAATGCTATTTGAGTACCATCTCTGCTAATTCCTATATTTCCGCCAGTTCCGGTTTTATT
>QMPB01000053.1 GCA_003648395.1 Bacteroidota bacterium | reverse complement strand
GAAGTATTCTGACGAATATAATGTAGAGCAAAGTAAATATGCTGGTGAATACAATGAATATATAGTAGATTTTAGTCATCCGTATATTGAAATTGATAATAATAAATGTATTTTATGTTCTCGCTGTATCCGTATTTGTGATGAAGTAGTTGGTGCTAATGCATTAGGTCTTGTAAATAGAGGTTTTACTTCTTTTGTAGCACCTTCGATGACTGATTCGCTTACAGAAACTAATTGTCAAACTTGTGGACTATGTATCGATACTTGTCCAACTGGTGCAATTAGAGAAAACTTAATTTTTAAACCAGGACCTGTTGCAACAGAGCCTTTATATGCTATTGATATATATGGTAGCGAAGGTGTTGCTATGAATTTATTAAGTCATAAAAGGAAGTTTGTAATGGGTGTAGAAGGAACAGTTGGCTTAATAAATCCACAAACGACTATTGGTAGAAAGCCTAAATTTGGTTATCAGTTTTATAATGATACTTCTAGAATTACTACTCCTTTATTAAAAAGGAATGGTAAATTTGAAGAGATATCGTTTGGTGAAGCCCTAAGCCTTGTATATGATAAGATAAAAGCTACGGAAGCTATGCAAAACATATTCTTTGCAGGGGCAAGAATGACTAACGAAGAAATTTACCTAATCCAAAAGTTTGCCAAAGAAGGAGTAGGTACTCCTTATGTTGCTAGTTTCAGCTATTTAGGAAGAGGCTCACAAATGTATTCCAATAATGCAGTAGCAAATGTTCCTTTCGAAGATTTAATAAAAACTAGTAAGATTTTTATCTTTGGTGCTGATTTAATAAATGAGAATGATTTTACAGGTTTCCTTGTAAATGAAGCACGTACAAAGAATAATTGTTCAGTGAACTTTATCTCGGAAACTAAAAATGAAAAGATGAGTCATAAAGTAGATACAGAGCTATTTATTGATAGTTATTATTATTTTATTAAAGCACTAAATTTCTATTTTATAAAGAAGAATCTACTAAATCGTATGTTTATTGATAGCAGAACAGAGGGTTTTGAAGAATATAAGCAAGATATTCTTAAGCCTAATCTGGATTCGTTGCTTGAGAAGGCAGGAGTTACTTACGAACAAATGATTACTGTAGCAAAGGAATTTAATAATGATCAGAATGCTGTTATTATATTCTCTGAAAAATACATCAATGCTGAAACATCTATAGAACTATATAACTTGGCAATGATAACAGGTAAACTTGGAAAAAAAGCAAGTGGAATATTATCTTTAAAAGAAAAGAATAACTCTCAAGGAATATTTGATATGGGCGCTATGCCTTGTATTGATACGGGTAGTATTTATAAAGGATATAAGCCTGATAAGAAGATTATTCCTTCAATGAAAAAAGGTGATTATAAAAATATATTTATTTTTGGAGAAGACCCCATTGGAACTGCAAAAGATATTAATGAAGTTACTTCATGGTTTGGAAAGCAAGACTTCTTAGTTGTTCAAGATTACTTTATAACTGAGACTGCAAAAGAAGCTGATTTAATTCTTCCAGCTTCGTATGCAATTGAATCTGATGGCAGCTTTACAAATACACAAAGAGTAATTCAACAATTCGAGAAACAAATAGATTCTCCTATAAAATTCAACAATTTTGAGCAATTGTCTATATTAAATGATAAGTTTAAGTTAACCGCACATAGTTCTGTGAATGATGTATTTATGGAAATAGGAGAGAAGTTACCTTTGAGAAGATTAGACAAGAAATTTTCTTTTAAAATTACTAATAAGGAACAAACAAAATCCTATTTTAATCATGGTGCTGACTATATCGTAAAAAGATTTGATGAAGAGTTTGAGCAACGATTTAAATAGTGAAATATCATAAATAAAAAAGCAGTATTTTACCATTTAGAAATTAAATCATTTGGTATAATATTGCTTTTCTATTTTTTAGAATAATAGCCTTAAACTATGCTTCATTAAGCAATAGTTCTTTTATGGTTTTGATACTTACATTAGTATAAAGTTGACCCTTATCGCTATAAGCAAAATTACCAGTTTGCTCAGAAACTATAAGAACTAGAGCATCAGTATTTTGAGTAAGACCTGCTGCTGCTCTATGTCTAAGCCCAAAATCAGCAGGGAAATCAGTCTTTTTACTAACCGGTAGAACACATCGTGCAGCTACTATTTTATTACTATAAATAATAACGGCACCATCGTGAAGAGGATTATTTTTATAGAATATACTTTCCAAAAGCGGGGCTGAAAATATTGCGTCAATTTCTTCTCCAGTATCTATAATTTCTTGTAACTCATTAGTCCTACGCAATACTATTAGAGCTCCTGTAAGTTGTTTCGACATTTCCTCCATAGATAAAGTAATGGTATTGATATCAATTTTCTGTTGATGAACAACTTTTTTCATAAAAATAAGTTTACCATTTCTATCTCTACCAACCTTTCCCAACATTAGTAAGAAGCTTCTTATTTCTTGTTGGAATACAATTATAAGAGCTAAAACACCAACACTAATAAATTGACCTAGAATTTCATCAAGCATCTTCATCTGCAACATGCCAACTAATTTCCAAATAAGAAATATGGTAACAAGACCAAAAAATATATTTATAGCCGCAGTTCCTTTTACCAATTTATAAATTGAATAAATAAGATATGCTACCAATAATATATCAATAATATCAGAAAACCCTATGTTTATAAATAATAGATCTAGCATTTCAATAAATGAATTATAAAAAAATCCGCATTAGCGGATTTTTTTTATGATAAATTTTATATATTATCATCTCTTTAAAAAAAATCACTATAAATGATTAGTTATTTTTAAGATAATATTATTAATTGTCAGTCAGCATTATAGGCATAACTAACATAAGAATTTCCTCATCACTATCGCTCTCGCTAACAGGTAATAGAAGACCCGCTCTACCAGGAGTAGATAATTCCATTATAACTTGTTCGCTATTTAAATTATTAAGCATTTCAAGTATAAATTTAGAGTTAAATCCGATTTCTAAATCGCTACCATTATAGCTGCAGTTTAACCTCTCGTGTGCTTCATTAGTGAAATCTAAATCCTCAGCACTTAATATCAATTCCTGACCACTAATACTTAATCTAATTTGATTGGTAGATTGATTAGCAAAGAAACTTACACGACGAATTTTATTTAATAACTGAAGTCTATCAACAGTTAGTGTATTTGGATTATCTTTAGGTATAACAGCCTCGTAATTAGGATATTTACTATCAACTAGTCTACAGATTAATGTGTAATTATCAAACTCAAAAAGAGCATTAGTTTTATTATACTTAATAACTACATCATCAGATATTTTTCCTAAAATACTCTTTAATTGATTTAATGGTTTCTTAGGGACTACAAAGCTATCTTCATTTTCGGAAATGATACTCTTTTTTGTGTATTTCACAAGTTTATGAGCATCAGTACCAACCATTATTAAACCATTAGCCGTAAATTCAAAATTAATTCCCATCATCACTGGACGAAGTTCATCATTTCCTGTAGCAAATATTGTTTTACCAATAGCATCTTCAAGAATTTCAGCAGCAATAGCTATTTCTGAAGGAGATTCTACATCGATAGTACTAGGATATTCATTACCATCGTAGCCACTCATCTTAAATTTACCATCGTCAGTAATTAATTCTATTTGACTAGTTTCAACGTTAATATTAAAAGTAATAGGAATATCGCCAAATGTTTTTAAGGTATCAAGAAGTAATTTGGCAGGAATAGCAATTATACCTTCATCTTCCGATTTTGATAAAGAAACTGTGACAGACATAGTTGTTTCAACGTCGGACGCAGTAATTTTTAATTCCTCATTTTCTAAACTAAAAAGAAAATTATCAAGGATAGGTAAGGTGCTATTAGTTCCTAATACTCCGCTAATTGACTGTAAGCTTGCTTGTAAAAGTTTACTTGATGCAATAAATTTCATAAGTGTTGTATTATTATAATTTGTAATATTATTCTCTATAAAAAATTAGAGTGTAAAGTTATAAATAATCGTAAAACAAATTATGTTTGCTTTATAATTTATTAACAGCCTTATATCTAATTTGTTAATTTCATATTAATACTGTTAAGTATAAACTATTTAGCCTTTTTTACGGGCTTTTTTATCTTAATTTTTATGGCGTCATTTCTTTTATTATAATCAATAATAATTTCGTCACCTTCATTAATATTTGATTTAATAATCTCCTCAGCTAACTCATCTTCTACATGTTTCTGTATAGCTCTTTTCAACGGACGCGCTCCAAATTGAGGATCCCATCCCTTTTCGGAGATAAAGTCTTTTGCTTTTGCAGTAACCTTAAGTTTATAACCAAGTTTAGAGACTCTGGCAAACAAACTTTTAAGCTCAATATCAATAATTACATGAATATCTTTCTTTTCAAGGTGATTAAACATAACTACATCATCAATTCTATTTAAGAATTCAGGAGCAAAAGATTTTTTTAATGCATTCTCTATTATCTTCTTAGAGTTATTATTTTTGTTGGCCTCTCTAGTATTTGTATTAAATCCAACACCATTACCAAAGTCTTTTAACTGACGTGAGCCAATATTAGAAGTCATTATTATAATAGTGTTTTTAAAATCTATCTTACGACCATAACTATCAGTAAGTTGCCCGTCGTCTAAAACTTGTAATAAAAGATGAAATACATCTGGGTGAGCCTTTTCCATCTCATCAAGGAGTATAACTGCATATGGTTTTCTGCGTACTTTTTCGCTAAGCTGACCACCTTCCTCGTATCCAACGTAGCCAGGAGGAGCCCCCACCAATCTCGATACAGCAAATTTTTCCATATATTCGCTCATATCTATTCTTATAAGCGAATCATCCGAATTAAATAAATATTTAGAAAGTGTTTTTGCCAAATGAGTTTTACCAACACCTGTAGGCCCTAGAAAAATAAATGATCCTATGGGTTTATTTGGATCTTTTAGTCCAGCTCTATTTCGCTGTATTGCCTTTGTTATCTTTGTTATAGCAGTGTCCTGACCAATTACGGAAGCTTGTAAATCACTCTCCATTTCCATTAGTTTTGCACCCTCATCATTTGCAATTCCTTGTACAGGAATTCCAGTCATCATAGCCACAACATCAGCTACATTCTCTTCAGTAACAGCCTCTCTATTAATTTTTGAATCATTCTCCCATTTTTCCTTCTCATCATCAATATCTTTTATAAGTTTCGACTCTTTATCGCGATAATTAGCAGCATCCTCGTATCGTTGTTGCTTAATGGCATCAAGTTTTTGCTTGCGAGTTTCCTCCATTTTAGTTTCAATATCTAAAATGCGCTGAGGAACATTAATATGAGTTATATGAACTCTAGAACCCGCTTCATCTAAAGCATCAATAGCTTTATCCGGAAGAAATCTGTCGCTAACATATCTTTGCGTTAAAGTAACACAAGCTTTAATTGCATCATCGGTATATCTTACTAAATGGTGGTCTTCGTAGCGGCCTTTTATATTATTAAGAATCTCTATTGTTTCTTCTTCATTAGTAGCCTCAACTATTATTTTCTGAAACCTACGTTCCAATGCTCCATCTTTTTCAATATTCTGACGATATTCGTCTAGGGTAGTGGCTCCAATACATTGAATTTCGCCTCTTGCCAATGCTGGCTTAAACATATTTGATGCATCAAGCGAACCTTGAGCACCACCAGCACCAACCATTGTATGGATTTCATCAATAAATATAATAATGTTTGGATTCTTCGCCAACTCATTTATCAACGCTTTCATTCTCTCCTCAAACTGTCCTCTATATTTGGTTCCTGCCACTAAAGAAGCTACATCTAGGGAAACAACCCTTTTGTTAAATAAAATGCGTGAGACCTGCTTATTGACTATTCTTAGGGCTAATCCTTCAGCAATTGCAGACTTACCAACACCAGGTTCTCCAATTAGTATTGGGTTGTTCTTTTTTCTTCTAGAGAGTATTTGTGAGATACGTTCCAGTTCTTTATCTCTTCCAACAACTGGGTCGAGCTTATTATCGCTAGCCATTTTTGTTAAATCTCTTCCGAAATTATCAAGAACAGGAGTTTTAGTTTTATTATCTCCTTTTTTAGGAGTATTTGATTCATAGTTTTGCTTATCATCATCTTCAAATGCAGAGCTTTCTGAAGAAGCCGCGGCCTGCGCCTGAGGTTTTTTAGGCTCATTGCTTATGGTATTTGAAATCCATGATCTTAAATCTTCATTTGCAATTTTATAATTAAGTCCATATTTCTCAATAGTTCGAGTAGCTACATTATCTTCATCTCGTAGTATGGCTAGTAGAAGGTGCTCTATATTAATCATATCCGATTTATAAACTTTAGCCTCTAAATAGGTGCGCTTTAGACATTTTTCTGCTTGACGAACCAAAGGAATTTCTTTATCATCTTCTATTTTGGCATCACTCTGAACAGCTTTTTCTATCAAAAGGCGAAGTTCTTTTAAATTAATAGAATGCTTTACCAATATACTAATTGCCTTTCCTGTTCCATTTCGTAAAATACCCAATAATAAATGTTCTATTCCAATATATTCGTTACCAAGTCTAATGGCTTCCTCACGACTATAGTTTAATACTTCTCTTACTCTTGGCGAAAACTTTGCTTCCATCTTATTAATATTTGGGTTGTAATCTATTTATTCAAGCTTACAAAAATACAGCTTATTATTTCAACCTCAAAGTTAGTTTAAGCATTAGTTATCACATTAATATAGTTTAGCTTTTTTTAACATGAAATTGTTTATAATATGTGAATTAAATTATGCAAATAGTAATGCATTTTTTTATTAAATTCGTGCCTTAATAAATCGAAGTTTATATACTGGTTAATATGCTGGTATTCATAGATATATTTTAAGAAACCTAAAAGAAATTATAATATACGATGAGCGAAGACGGAAACAATATGGAGAATAATGAAGAAATGGGTCACAATCACGGTAATATTGTGAATGTGAATATTGAAACCCAAATGAAAGCTGCTTATATTGATTACTCAATGTCAGTAATTGTAAGTAGAGCATTACCGGATGTACGTGATGGTTTTAAGCCAGTACACCGAAGAGTTTTATTTGGTATGCTTGATTTAGGAGTTTTATCAAATAGATCTCATAAAAAATCAGCAAGAATTGTAGGAGAAGTTTTGGGTAAGTATCACCCACATGGCGACTCTTCTGTTTATGATACTATGGTAAGAATGGCACAGCATTGGTCATTGCGTTATCCACTAGTTGATGGACAGGGTAACTTTGGTTCTATTGACGGTGATAGCCCTGCGGCTATGCGTTATACGGAAGCTCGTTTGCGCAAGATTTCGGAAGATATGCTTGCCGATTTGGATAAGGATACTGTAGATTTCCGACCTAATTTTGATGAATCATTAAAGGAGCCTACTGTTCTTCCTACAAAAATTCCTAACCTTTTAATAAATGGTGCGTCAGGAATTGCTGTGGGTATGGCAACGAATATGGCTCCACATAATATTACTGAGGTAATTAATGGTTGTATTGCATACATCGATAAGGATGACATTACTATTCCTGAATTGATGAAGTATATTACTGCGCCTGATTTTCCAACAGGAGGTATTATTTATGGTTATGAAGGAGTTCGATCGGCATTCGAAACTGGTAGAGGCAGAATTGTAATGCGAGGTGAATCGTACCTTGAAGAGGGTAGTAATGGAAGCCGCGACAAGATTATCTTTACTTCAATACCATATCAGGTAAATAAAGCAGAGATGATTAAGAAGACTGCTGATCTTGTAAATGCAAAGAAAATAGAAGGAATTGCAGATATTCGTGACGAAAGTGACCGTAACGGAATTAGAATTGTTTATGAGCTTCGTAAAGACTCTGTAACAAAAGTAGTTCTTAATAAATTATATCAATATACTCAGCTACAATCTAGTTTTAGTATTAATAATATTGCACTTGTAAAAGGTCGTCCAATGTTATTGAACTTAAAAGACATGATTGTTCATTTTATTGATCACCGTCATGAGGTTGTGGTACGCCGTACTCAATATGAACTTACTTCTGCTGAGAAGAAAGCACATATTTTAGAAGGTTTATTAATTGCATTAAATAATATTGATGCAGTGATAGAGCTTATTCGCGCATCTAAAAATCCTGAGGAAGCTCGTAATGGCTTAATGGAGAAATTTGAATTATCAGAACTTCAGGCTAGAGCGATATTGGATATGCGTCTGCAAAAGCTTACAGGAATGGAAGCTGACAAATTAAAGGCAGAGTATGATGAGTTAATGAAACTTATAGAATATCTTAAATCTGTATTAGCCAGCAAAGAGCTTCGTATGAGTATTATTAAGGAAGAACTTCAGGAAATGATAGAGCGCTATGGCGATGAAAGAGCAAGTAAAATTGAATATGCTGCTGAAGATTTTAAGATTGAAGATACTATCCCTAATGAAGAAGTTGTAGTTACTATTTCTCATTTAGGATATATTAAGCGTACTCCACTTACCGAATACCGTACTCAGAATAGAGGGGGTAGAGGTTCTAGAGGTTCTACTTCTAGAAATGAAGATTTCATAGAAACTATATTTGTAGCTACAAATCATAATTATATGCTTCTGTTTACCGAGTTTGGTAAAGTATATTGGATGCGTGTATTTGAAATACCAGAAGGAAGCAAAACTTCTAAAGGAAGAGCTATTCAGAACCTTATAAATATTGATAGAGAAGATACTGTGAAAGCATTTATCAATATTAAGGATTTAACTGATAAAGAATTCCTAGAGAATAATTATATAGTAATGGGTACCAAGAAAGGTATTATTAAGAAAACAAGTGTTGAAGCTTATTCTCGACCACGTCAGAATGGAATAAATGCTATTACTATACGCGAAGGAGATGAGTTATTAGAAGCTCGATTGACTAATGGTAGTAACGATATCATGATTGCTATAAAATCTGGTAGAGCAATTCGTTTCCCTGAAAGCAAAGTTCGTTCGATGGGACGTACTGCTGCTGGAGTTCGTGGTATTAATATGGCCGATACAGATGAAGTAATAGGTTTAATTACAATTGCTGACGATGAATCTAATGTACTGGTTGTTTCGGAAAATGGTTATGGAAAACGTTCTTCTGTAGATGATTATAGAATAACTAATAGAGGAGGAAAGGGTGTAAAAACCATTAATGTAACAGAAAAAACTGGAAGCTTAATTGCAATAAAAGACGTTACTGATGAAGATGACTTAATGATTATTAATCGTTCGGGAATAGTAATTCGTTTGTCGATAGATCAACTACGAGTAATGGGAAGAGCTACTCAAGGAGTGCGTCTTATTAAAGTTGGTGAAAAAGACTTTATTGCAGCTGTAGCTAAAGTTAAGAAGATAGAAGAAGAGGAAGAAGTTGCTGAGCTTTATGATGAAGATGGTAATCTAATTGAGAGAAAATCTGAGGATGAAAATTCTGATGATTCTTCTGCCGAAAATGACTCTTCAGAGAAAGAAAATACAGAAAAAGAATAATAGTATTAAAAGGTTATTATCGTAGATAACGACTTATTATTTAAAATGATAGGTCGTTATTGAAATTTATAATAATGTTTTTTGTAATTTTGGCGCGGAATTTGAATAGTGCTAATATCAATTTTTAAAAATTAAATAAATATGAAAAGAATTTTTTTAGTATTAATAATAGCTTTAATGGCAAATATGGCTATGGCTCAAGGAAATGCAGTTGCTTCGGCATACAATTACTTGAAGAATGGTCAGCCACAGAAGGCAATGCCTGAGATAGATAAAGCATCAGAGCATGAAGGAACAAAAGATGAAGCCAAAACATGGTTTTATAAAGGTAATATCTATTTACAATTATATACTTTTGCTCATATGACTGATGGTATTGTAAAAGGTGTTTCAGAAGATGATGTAGTTATGCGTCTTAGCCAACCAGAGCGTAAGCGTAATTATGGTAAATTAGAAAACGGTGAGCGTTGGTATTATCCATATGATTTTACAGTTTATTTTTCGAATGGTAAAGTTGACCATTATGAGTTTGATGATGAAGAATCGTATAAATCTGCTGAAAAAGGCGACGTATTAGAAGTTGCTCATCAAGCTTATCTTAAGTGTATTGAGTTAGACCCTAAGTTTATAAAATTTGAACTTAACCCTCAAACTGCTGAATTAGGATTACAAAAAATTAGCCAGATGTATTATAATGATGGTATTACTAAGTTTAAGGCTGAAAATCTTGATGCTGCTTTTTCTTCATTTGTTAAAGCAGGTGTTATTAAAAGTGAATTAGGAGATGTTGATTCAAACTTAGTTTTATATACAGGATATGTTGCAGAAAAGAATAAAGATACTGCAAATGTTTTAAAGTATTATAATGAGTTAGCTGATAAAGGGTCGTATAATATTGCTGTATATGTTACACTAGCAAATATGTATATTGGAAAAAAAGATGTTGATGCTGCCATTGCCTCAATTCAAAAAGGTAGAAAAATTATTCCTTCTAATCAGAATTTATTACTTACAGAAGCTAATATATATTTAGAGAATGATCGAGCTATTGAAGCAGAAAAAATTCTTTTAGAAGCTGCTGCTGCTGATCCTAAGAATGCTAATTTGCAATACGCTATTGGTGCTAACTATGATAAGATGGTGAATGACACCTCTTATAATCAAGAGCAACAAGCTGACGCAATGGTTAAAGGTATTGCTGCTTATAAAAACGCATTAGAACTTAATCCTGATTATTTTGACGCAGCATACAATATGGGTGCAATGTTGAATAACAGAGCATCTGCATTAATTGTTGAAGCAAGTAATTTACCTTTGAAACAAGCTAAGAAATATGATGCTTTAATGAAAGAAGCTACAGACTTATTATTGGAAGCTAAACCTTATCTTGAAAAATGTCATACATTACAACCTAAGGATAAAAATACGATGATTATGCTTAAAGGAGTTTATTCTCAAACTAAGGATTATGATAGTTTTAAGAAAATAAAAGCAGAAATGGATGCTTTATAATCTTTAAGAAGATCAGATAAAGAAAAAGAGAAGCTTAAACTTCTCTTTTTTTATGCTTATTAATTAAAAATTTTAATTTACTTTTGTTTTTATGGATTATCAGGAAATATTAGATAGAATATATGAAGAAGTAAGGCAAGAAAGCAATAAAGGAATTATTGCAGATTATATTCCTGCCTTAGCGGAAGTAGATCCTAATAAATTTGGGATTGCTGTGCATACTGTTGATGGTAAAGATTATAATGTTGGTGATGCCTCAGAAAAGTTTTCTATACAAAGTATTGCAAAGCTATTCACACTTACCATGGCCATTAAAAAGTATGATGAAGCAGTATGGGATAGAGTAGGAAAGGAGCCGTCTGGAACTGCTTTTAACTCATTAATTCAGCTTGAATACGAAATGGGAATTCCTCGTAATCCTTTTATTAATGCTGGAGCATTAGTTGTTACCGATATTATTACTAATGGCGTAGGTAAGGCTAAAAAATCTGTTATTGAGTTTATGCGAAAGATATCTAATAATAATAATATTGCTTATGATTTTGAAGTAGCTGACTCAGAAAGAAATACTGGTTATAAGAATGTCGCCTTAGCAAATCTTATTAAGAGTTTTGGTAATTTGAATAATAAACCAGAAGATGTGCTTTCAGTATACTACCATCAATCATCAATTCATATGAGCTGTATTGATTTAAGTAGATCAACAATATTTCTTGCAAATAAGGGCTTTTCACCATATTGCAATGAGCAAGTTATTGGGCCACGCCAAACAAAAAGAGTAAATTCGGTAATGCTTACTAGTGGAATGTATGATGCTGTTGGCGATTTTGCTTATAGAGTTGGATTGCCCGGTAAAAGTGGTGTCGGTGGCGGTATTATTGCTGTTATTCCAGGCAAATTAAGTATTAGTGTTTGGGCACCAGGATTAAACTCATCAGGCAATTCTACTTTGGGACTTAGGGCTTTGGAGTTATTTACTACTTATACTGGTCTTTCAGTTTTTTAAGTTATTAAAGGTGAAGAGAGAAGTATAAATTGGGTTTTACACCTACATTATAAACTAAAACAAATTATTATTAATGAATAACTTTTATTATCAAAAGCAGATTAGTGTCTTTAAACACTGGACTCGCAAATCATATGCGATATTCCAAAGTTTGAAGTTACAAATCAAGATTTCGACCATTTCCTTGGCGATGCTTTTACTTGGTTTTGCGCAAGAATCACAAGCGCAATCAAATGAACCAAAGCAAGCAGAGCAGGAGCTTAGTCTTGATACGCTTGAGGTAATGGGAGAGTTGACTCCAGAGCTAGAAAGTGAATTAGCTCGACAGGTTCAAGTTATTGAATCTTCGTCCTTGGAGTTAAACCCTATACAGAGCCTTCAAGACGTTTTAAATTCAATGCCTCAAGTAGATATTCGTACTAGAGGAAATAACGACATCCAAGCCGACCTAAATATTAGAGGTAGCAACTTCGATCAGGTACAAATCCTACTCAATGGCTTTGATATGACAGACCCACAAACGGGTCATCACAGTTTAAATTTACCAATTACATTTTCGCAAATATCTAGAGTTGAGCTTCTTGCTGGCCCTGGGTCGCGTGTGCTTGGACCAAATGCTTATGCTGGAGCAGTAAATTTTGCTACACCAAAACCCAATGAAGATATAATTACTCTCAATACCGTTGTTGGAGACTTTGGTTTGCTTAATATGTCAGCATCAATAGCTCTAAAAGGCAATAAGTTTTCTCATTATTTTGCAACAAATTATTCTAACTCAAAGGGCTATACTGAGAATACTGATTTTAAAAGAACTTCTTTATTTTATTATGGTGATTATAGCTTTAAGAAAGCTGAATTAAGCTGGCAATTAGCTTATTCTGATAAAGCTTTTGGTGCTAATGGCTTTTATACACCTAAATATCCCAATCAGTTTGAACAATTAAGAACTATGTTTGCTGGTATTAGGTTCAAAACTAAGGGTCGCATTTCTACATCAACACAATTTCATTATAGAGGAAATGCTGATAGATTTGAGTTAATAAGGGATGGTTATGAATCTCCAGCTTGGTATTCGCATCATAATTATCATTTCAATCAAGTTTATCAATTTACTAGCAAAGCTTGGACTTGGTGGAAATTGGGAAAAACTAGCATTGCAGCTAATGTGAGAAACGAAGAAATATATAGCAATGTACTTGGTAGCGAAGTGATTGATACTATGCAAGCTTATTTCGATAGTGAAGGATATTATAATAAACATGATAATAGATTATATACAACTATTTCGATGGAGCATGTTTACGTATATAAAAAGATTAAAATTGCCGCAGGACTTATGTATTACTATTTCCCCAAAACCAATAATGAGAATGGTGTTTTCCCTGGTATAGACATAAGTTATTCAGTGAATAATAGCTTAAAGTTTTATGCAGGAATAAATAAAGGAATGCGTTTGCCAACTTTTACTGATTTATACTATAATGGCCCTAGTAATATCGGAAATCCTGATTTGCTTGCCGAAAGCCAAGTAGCATATCAAATTGGCTCAAAATTCGATATAGGTTTTCTTAAATTCAATGCTGAAGCTTTTTATAATGATGCTGATAATAGTATTGATTGGGTAAGACAATCTGATACCGTTAAATGGCAACCAATTAATATTACAAATGTACAATCCTATGGGTTTGATATTAGTGTAGCCATTAATACTAAGCTTATTAAAAGAGGTTTTATTAAGAATTTATCTTTTAATTATAGTTATATCGATAAGCAGTCTTCTTCATCAGGTTATCAGTCGCATTACGTAATGGATTATTTGAAAAACAAATTTAATATTAACTTAGAACATTCAATATATAAGAACTTTAGTTTGGGATATATTTTTAGATATAACGATAGGTTTGGAGAATATCAAAAGTATAATGCTAATGATAAAAGCTTTGTG
>QMPB01000052.1 GCA_003648395.1 Bacteroidota bacterium | reverse complement strand
TGAAGCTGTTATTGGGGAATATAAAACAAATATTGAAGAATGTCATCGTTATGCCTCATTTGACTATTGTTATGGTTATTTTAAGAGTACTTCTGATTTGACAAAAGATATAGAAAAAAGCTGTCTAGTATTAGGTTTTTACTTGGCAAGTTGGGGTATGTATAGAGGGTCTAGTTTTATTTTGCAAAAAAGCGTTAAATATCTACAGAGAACCATTGTATATATATCTAAATTGGATAAAAGCTATTGGGAAATAGATGTTGATTATTCTGATGATAACATTAAAAAGATAAAAGAAATCTATGATGGCATTAAGGACATTCTAATAAAAAATAAAGAAGCAGACTTAACCTTGATTACTAAAATACTATTAGGTGTTTTTGGCTTTGTGCCTGCATACGATAACTATTTCTGTGATACTTTTAGAAATCGTTATAAGGGTCAATCTGGATTTAGACGAGTAAATGAAAAGTCACTTAAATTAATAAGTCACTTTTATACAGAGAACAAAGATATTATTGATAAATATGCAAAGGAGATTTATGTATTAAGCTTTGATGAAAATAAACAAACTAGAATTAATTATCCAAAAGCTAAAATTATTGACATGTATGGTTTTCAAAAAGGATTAAATGAAAAGAAAAAAGAAAGAAAGTGATGAAATATAATATTAAGGTAACAGAATATGGTATTGAGAACAAAAATAGAAAAATATATCCAGAATATTATAATTGGGATTATTGTATTGAGAAGAAAATACCATATATAATTATTACACCTAGAATAAAGTTCTCTACAATATCGTATGATTTATATACTGTAGACAACGGATTGATGTTTCCAAATGACAATAAATTAATTGATTATTGGTGGAAAATTTATGAGGAATATGTAGAAGATTTTTCTTTTCCTAAATCTAAAATTCCTAATAGAATAATTGGAGAAGTCACAGACTTTTTTATTGTTTATAAAGCTGATCAGTTTTATATTATTGATAAGTTATTGAAAGAGCTTGAATACTTTACAAATAAATATGCCATTCTCGATTATAAAAGAAAAAAGCATTTTGAAGAAATAAGAATTACTAAAGACTATGTAAAAAGATTTATTAATAAAAAGTAAAACAAGAGGGATTACCCATCGCTGCTGAATGATTATTATCTAACAGGTATATACAGAAGTCCACTCTTATCTAATTTATAATTCTTTCTTTGATCCCATAAAAAAAGCTTGTTTTAAGTATTACCTTTAAACAAGCTTTTTTCTTAATAATTAACTATTCTCTATTTCTTCTTTAGAGAGTTAATAAATTTGTATTGTGGTGTGCTACCTATATTTTGTTCCCAAATAATAACAACAGGATAAACGTTTGTCCAACTTGCATCAATAGTAATAGTATAAGTTTTTTCAACTTCTGAATCCTTAGCAGGAGAAGATGCTATTTCTTCACCATAAGCTTGACCAGAAACAGAGCTCTTACGAAGCACAAAATCATGTTTGTAATCATTACTTGATGTACCACTTTGTTCATATTGTCCTGAAGAAGAATTGCCATTAATTCCGTCTTGAAGAACTAGTACACTTAAAAAGTATTTTTTTGCTGTAGGATTAAAGAATTTAGTTTTAGTATTTATAGTCATAGTAGTGCCTGATACCTCATAAGAATAATCAACACCAGCAGCAGCATTTCCACTAGCTAAAAGTGTTGCCATTGCACCATCAGAAGTTGTTTTTGTATCGCCTACCCAAAATGAAGGAATACCACCACCAGTAGTTCTGTCGGATTTAAAACTAGCATACAGTCCATTATTCATAGGGTCGCCACTTGCATGAGATGTTAATACTGCTCCATTAGGTGCTGCAGTAGCATACGTATGAATTAATGGAGCTCCCCAATTACCACATGGACTACACCATGTTGCTGTATAATTAATTGCAAAACCATTTTGAGTAGCAGTTGGAGCTAGGGTTGTAGCCTCATCTTCTTCTTCTGTATCGTCTTTCTTACAAGCCGATGCTATAAGAATAAAAGCTAATAAAATAATACTAAGTTGTTTCATAATTGCTATTTGTGTGTGTTTGTTATTAATAATGTTTGAGGGACAAATATAGTTTATTTTTATTAATAGTCAAATAGTTATGAAACATGAGTTTTTTCAAGTAAATATCTTTTGACTATTAAGTCCATATAGTATTGATTATTAAGGATAAATGCTGCCTTTAGTCTATAATAATTAGTGAAATGTAAAACATTTGTATTGGTTAAATTTTGTGATTGTTATTATGTTATGAATTATATCAATAGTTATATTTATTCATATATTTGTTCACATATTTACAATTAAGAATATTTTGTACTTAAATCCATTATACACCATATCATATGAATATTGTACTACTTGATGACCATATATTGTTTTCTAATGGTATAAATAATTTATTGACTTCTCAACTAGAGGGCTCTATAGTAGAATCATATTCAAGTATTGAAAGCTTGAGAGCTAGAAAAAATGGTCTTTCCAGCATTGATATTTTAATTAGTGACTTGGAACTTGTTGATGAGGATATATTTGAATTTTTTAAGGAGGTTAGAGCCTTTCATAAAAACATTCCAATTTTGGTTGTTTCAATGCATAATAAACTTCCTGTAATTAAAAAATGTTTGGAGTTTAAAGTAGAAGGTTATATTCTTAAAGATGATACTATTGATATTGTCAATATTGTAAATAGGATACTAAATGGAGGAACTTTTTATTCTAATAAAGTAGAGGATACATTGAAAATAGATAGTAATACAGTATTTAAAATAACACCTAGAGAGGAAGAAATAATTATGCTAATATCTAAAGGGGAATCTAAATCAGAAATTTTGGAAAAATTATTTATTAGCTCAAATACATATAAAACACATAAAAAAAATATATTTAGGAAGCTAGATATTAATTCGGTTAATGAGTTAATAAAATACTATTATGATAATTACATATAAATGAAAATACTATTTACGTCTATTCTTATTTTTGTTATTAATGTTTCCATTGCGCAAAAAGTTCTGGTTCTAGATTCTAATGTAGATAAAGTAAACTTACTGGAATATTCATATATTTATACTGAATCAAATTCGGAATGTAGTATTAATGATGTACTAAATAAAGAATGGAATTATTTTGGTGAGATACCCTCATTCCCTCCAAGTAATAATAGTGTTTGGCTAAGATATAGTTTTAAAAATAATACAGATGTAGATATTGATAAGGTGTTTTTTATTCCATACTACCTTATACATACTATTGATGCATACATATTGGAAGATAGCTCATTAATTAGTATTGCAAAAACGGGAATTATGCGAAATAAGTTCTCAAAAGGTAATAGTATTATTGGTTATCCAATAGATTTGAATATTAAACAGAACTCTTTTCTAAGTATATATGTAAAATACAATCATTTGTATAGACCATTGCGAGCAACCTCATATTTGCTTAATAAACAGACCATGATAGATATTGAACGAAGTAGCAATAATTATTTATGGTTATGGAGAGGCGTCTATGGTTTTGCTTTGATTGTTTCATTAATACTATACGGCGTTGTTCGTCGAAATATTTTCCTTTACTACAGTCTTTTAATCTTGGGAATCAATCTTTTTGTTTTTTCTCATGTTGGTGATTTATTTTTCTTTTTGGACTCTGACCCTACAGATATTTCATCGGCAATTGATTATACAGGCGCATTTTTTATTAGTTTCTCACTGGTGTTATTCTTGAATGAACTTACCCCTTTAAAGGAGAATAATAAGATAATGTGGAAGGTTATTTACTATTTAGTATATGGAATGATTCCTTTGGTATTATTATCATATTTTCCATCAGTAAGGATAAGTGCATTTACCATTATTACACATAATTATATAATGGTAGTTTCAGCTTTTGTATTTATCTCTCAAATGTATTTTCTGATCAAAAACATATATCTAAAAGAAAGGAATGCGATTATTCTTACAATTATATATACTATTTACCTTGCATCAGGGTTTGTGGATGTGATTTTGCCAAATATTGCTGTTCTGGGCGACTCTACTTTTGTGTATAGCGTATTTATTCTAGGTTCTTTTATTGAGATATTCTTATTTATGTTATTAGTAATCAAGGAAACAGAACAGGTTTATAGTCAACGATCAGATTTACTGATGAAACAAAAGAATCATCAAAAGGAGATTATTTTGACAATGGTAAATAGTATAGAGGAGGAAAGAAATAGAACAGGACGTGAGATACATGATTTAATAGGAGCTAATATGGCTATTATAAAGCACAGTATAGATAGAACTAGTGATATTATCCCCATTATTGATCAAACTATAGATACAGTGCGTAATCTGAGCCATGGCCTGGTTGCCCCTTTGGTAAATAATGATGAATTTGTAGATGAGATTAATCAATTGGCACATTTGTTCTCTACCAAAGAGCAGAAGGTGTATGTTTACTTTCATCAATGGCCAGTAATTGATAATAAAGAATCAGTAACTCATATTTATCGTATTTGTCAAGAACTATTGAAAAATGCCCAAAAGCATAGTAAAGCAAGTAATGTGTATCTACAATTTATTGGTCAAGTTGATAAATCTATAAGTGTATATTATGAAGATGATGGAGTTGGATTTGATAAAAATAAACAATCCTCTAAAGGACTTGGGTTTAGAAATATTAAAAATCGAGTCAGAATACTTCATGGTAATATTATTATTGAAAGTTCGCCAAAAAATGGAACTGTTATAATTATTGAGATGCAGAATAAATAGTTTAGATTATGAGGTGTGCAGCAGCCATGAGTATTGCTTGAATGGTAGATTCCAATAATTCAAATTACATATTATTATAAAGTAAAATCTGCTAAAGGTGGATTAATAGATATAGTCACAAAAATATTATGTATTCCATAAATAGTATTCCACATAAACACGTCATCAAAAGTAAAAGCATTCGCCTACATTGGTCTAGTCTATATCGCATAAAAACTAATTTTCATCATATTTTATATTATAATTGAAATATCACCCCAAAGGGTGATTGACATGCCAGTGTCTATTATCTAGTTTTGCTATTATAATTATTTAGGTATATGCTGTTGATTATGATAAGACTAATTATTAAATCTTTTCTTAATTCTAACGGTAAAAACAATAATCATTAACAAATCCAATTTTATGAAAAAAGTTACCATTATTTTTGCAGCATTTCTATTTCTGTTTTCAGGCAGTATAGTATTGGCTCAATCACCTAACGAATTTAGCTACCAGGCGGTAGTAAGGGGTGCAAACAACCAAATCCTAACAAATCAAAATGTAGGTGTTCTGCTAAGTATTTTAGAAACTTCAGCTAGTGGTTCAATTGTGTATTCCGAATCTCATACCATTTCCACAAATCAGTATGGAATGATTAATATATCGGTAGGTTCAGGAAGTGTTATCTCAGGAGTTTTCTCAAATATTAGTTGGGGAAACAATATACATTTCCTTAAAACGGATATTGATATCACAGGAGGTTCCAGTTATCAGTTTATGGGAACTACTCAACTCAAAAGTGTTCCGTATGCATTATATGCAAATATTGCGGATAGTATAAAAGGTGGTTTTATGGAAAATGACCCTATTTATAGTACTTCTGTTGCAAGCAATATCTCTGCAATGGACACTGCTAATTGGAATAATAAGTTAGATGCTTTTATAGAATTAGATCCATTATATAGTATTTCTGTTGCAAGTAGTATTTCTGCAATGGATACATTAGCATGGAGTAATAAACTAGATACAGAGGTAGATGGAGATTCAACTAATGAGTTGCAATTATTGACTTTTGTTGATGATACTTTATACTTATCAAAAGGAAATCAAGTGTTTATTGGTGACACATCAAGTGGAGGACAATGGCAACAACAAGGCAATAATATAAATTTCAATACTGGTAATGTAGCAATAAATTCAACTAATTATACTGCAAAATTGAATCTTGATGATTATGATCAAGGAGATACAACTGTTACTTTACAATCTTATTCAAATGGAGGAATAGCAGTTTTTGGAAAAGCACATTCAACTTCAGATCGTAATTGGATGAATGTTGGAGTACAAGGCGACGTTCAAATAGATGGTAATAATCAAGGACGTGGTGTTGCAGGCTCAGTGTATGGTAATGGTGTATTTGGTTATGGAATTAGAGGAGAAGCCTCCCTTGACTCAGGTAGCAATGTTGGAGCTAGTGGTGTTGCTCTTTCTAGAACAGGAAATTCCACTAGACAAGTTGGTGGAGAATTTGCGGCTATACCAGATTGGGATCCATCTAAAGGAGCTGGAACAGGATATAACTATGGCGTTTATGCAGAAGGAAGAGGAAAAAATGCAAATAGAGGTATTCTTGCAAAAGCAGTTGGTACCGACACTAATAGTTTAAGCTATGGGGCTTTAATATACGCCAATAATGATGTAGTGTCAACAGAAAAGGCATTTGGAGTATATGCATGGGCAAATGGTTCAAGTAATGAAAATATTGGTGTAAGTGGTTCTGTGTTTTCAGATATTGGTCAGTATAATTTTGGTGGAGCCTTTTCTTCTAATGGCTCAGGAAACCCAAGTCTGCATACAGAAAACTATGGAATTAAGGCTGTTGCTTCTAATAATAGAAATACTAATTTTGGTGTTTATGGTCTAGCAGAAGGCAGTGGAAGCCAAAATATTGGAATTTGGGGAAAGGCTCAGGGAAATGATGCAGCAGCAAATAATTATGGCGGTGAATTTTACGGATATTCTGCTGTTCAATCCTCAAACTTTAATGTTGGTGTTACTGCTAGAGCCGATAGTTCTACTCATGTAAATAGAGGTGTTGAAGGTATTGCCTCAGGTAAAGGAACGTTTAATCAAGGTGGTTATTTTACAGCTAATGCACCTGGAAATGGTGTATCAGGAAGAAACGCAGGTGTTGAAGGTTGGGCTAGTGGAAATAAATCAGCTAATTTTGGTGTATTAGGAAGTGCAATGTATACAGCTCCTGCTGATACTGGTGCTATGTCAACGCCATATCTTGTTGGTGTTTATGGACAAGGTGGTGGTTCTACTGGTCAAAATCATGGTATTGTTGCATATTCATGGTCCGATGCTTCTGGTATGGGTAGTGTAACTGCTGTTTATGGTGAGGCCGAATCTTATAATAGCTCTAAAGTATTTAGTCAAGGGGTTGACGGTACTACTAACTCTATAAGTAAACAAAATATTGGTGTTGGTGGTTGGGCTAATGGTTATGTAAGTGGCGATAGCCTTAACTATGGTATTTATGGCTATTCAGCTAATGCTGATAATAACTATGGTGTTTTTGCAACATCAACAGGTAGTGTTAATAAAACAGGTTTAGTAAACTATGGTATTTATGCCGAAGCAGCCAATGGCTCTGTGGCAAATCATGCTGGTTTCTTTGAAGGTGATGTTACTGTTACAGGTAATCTTAATGTTGTTGGTAGTATTTCCAAAGGAAGTGGTACTTTTAAAATAGATCATCCTACAGATCCAGAAAATAAATTCTTGGTTCACAGCTTTGTAGAGAGTCCAGAAATGATGAATGTGTATTCTGGTAATATTACTACCGATGCCAATGGCCTTGCAACAGTTAATTTGCCAGATTATTTTAGCTCAGCAAATAAAGATTTCCGTTATCAACTTACTTGTATCGGAGTTTTTGCTCAAGCAATAGTAAAAGATGAAATTAGTAGCAATACGTTTGTAGTTCAAACGGATAAGGCTAATGTGAAACTTAGTTGGCAAGTTACAGCAGTAAGAAATGATAAATATGCTCAACAGCACAGAGTTGTGGCTGAGCAAGAAAAGAAAGCTAACGAAAAAGGTAAATACTTGCATCCAGAACTTTACGATAGGAGTGTGGATGATAGAATATATCCTAGAGTAAGTAATAATTCTGCTAACTTAGTTAAAATGAAAAAGAATGTAAAGCATACTCGTTTGCAAAATGTAGAAAAAGAACGTTCTACAAATAAAAATACTAAGGAACAAAAAAGTACTAAAGAAGTTAATAATCCAACTAAATAATAAACATTATGAAGAGTTTTATTTTAATTTGGATAGTGCTTCTATCCGCTTTGTCTGTTTTTGGTCAACAAGTAGTTTCTACAGATGGTAACTATTTCGAAAATTCTTCTGGAAGTATTAGCTGGACTTTAGGCGAAACATTTATTGGTGATTTCTCTAATTCTAGTATAGGATTAAGTCCGGGATTTCAACAAGGAAATCAGTTGGGTGTTAATATATCAATAAATAGTGCTAATATTTGCGAAGGTGAAAGTGTTAATTTGAGCGCTTCTCCCACAGGTGGTAGTGGTGTATATACATACTCATGGACATCTAATCCAATAGGTTTTGCTAATACCAATGCTGTTGCGCAGGCAAATCCAATAGTTTCTACTTGGTATATTGTAATTGTTAGTGATGGTGGCATAAGCCCCAACATTATTGATTCTGTTTTTATTGAAGTAAATCCTTCAGATTTTAATCTGGCATTTTCTGCAACACAAACAACATTTACATCTCCACCTTTTAATGTGAATATTCAAAATCAAACTCCAAATGCTAGTGATTATAGTTGGCAGTGGAATATGGGTGATGGAAATTCATTTACAACTGTGAACCCAGTACATACGTATGGCTGGGATGGATTATACACTATTAGTGCACTTGCAACTGATACGGTAACAGGATGTTTTGATACTATATCTAAACCCAATTATATCAACTGTAGCGGAGGTAGTGCAAATCCTTGTAATATTACTGCCGAAATAACGCCATCGGGGCAGGCAATAATATGTAGTAATGATAGCTTTTTGCTTACAGCAAGTTATTATCCTGATGCTTTATATACATGGATAAAGAATGGCGTTATTATTTCTGGAGCTCTTGATTCGGTCTTTTATGCAAAAGAAGCAGGTATGTATCAGGTTATGATTACTGATACTGTTTGTTCTGAATTCTCTGATTATTTTAACCTAATAAATTACCCTTCTGTAGATCCAATTATTCTTTCGAATGGTGTAATTATGCCTTGTACTAATGATAGTATGGAGCTGTATGTTTCTGGTAATTTTAATTCAGTATTATGGAATACTGGCGAAACTACGCCAAGCATTTATACTAATACGTCAGGTTATTATGTAGTTACGGCAATTGATGCTAATAGTTGTGTTAATGTTTCCGATTCATTTATGGTAAATACATCATTGATAAATGTGCCAGATATTTGTATTGTTGGAATTGATTCGGCAACAAATAAAAATCGTATAATTTGGGAAAGACAACAAAATGCTTTAATCGATAGCTTTAGAATTTATCGCGAAACTTTTGTTGCTAATGAATATGAACTTATTGGTGCAAAAGGATTTAGTGAGCAAAGTATTTTTATTGACCAAAATTCGAATCCTGCACAGCAGGCATACAGATACAGAATATCTGCAATAGATACTTGTGGTGCGGAAACTCCTTTTGGAGAATATCATAAAACAAACCACCTTACTATTAATGCTGGTCTAGGTAATACATGGAATCTTATTTGGGATGGATATGTAGGTTTTGACTTTAGTACTTACCGTATTTATAGAAGCTCTGATAGTAATAGTTTGGAACTACTAACTCAAATACAGAGCACTCTTACTTCATTTACAGATTTGAATCCGCCAGCGGGTAATGTATTTTATCAAATTGAAGTAGTATCGCCTCACCCTTGTTATCCCGATTCGGTATATTCAAAAGCGAATACCAATTATAACTCATCAAGGTCTAATACTATTAATTCTGCTGCTGCACCAAATACTGGTGTGCAATTAATTAATGATAATGCTAAGAATATTAAGGTTTATCCAAATCCTAATAAGGGTAACTTTACTCTCGAGATGGAAGTTTCAGATAGACAGGAGTTTGAATTAAATATCTTTAATAGCCTTGGTAGTCATGTATTAATGGATAAGTTTGATGCCTCTGGTGTTCATCGCCAAAAGGTTAATCTTCAGGGCTTGTCTAAAGGTATGTACTTTATTAGAATGAATACTTCTGAAAAGGTTATTTACTATGGAAAAGTAATAGTTAATTAGTTAGTTTATATAGATTGTAAAGCCCCTAATATTAATTTATTGGGGGCTTTTTTTTGATTGCATGAACAAATCATTACTCGATTACTTTGTGTTTTCTGCTATCTCAACAGCCGATCTGATACATAACACTTAGAGGCAAATTTATCATCGAATTACTCTAATTAAACGAATTAGTTCTACTATTTTTCGCTTGCTAAAAATAGCTAATTCAATTAATCCGCCCGCCAGCCATCCCTATTGGGAGGAAATCCGGCCGGCAGGTGTAATTCGATGATCTTTTAGAGTTGTATTTCATAATGCAGTAAGTATTTAATGATTTTGAATAAATCCTTAAAACATTTAGTATGCAATTACTCTGTGTTTTATTTTTCTCGTAACATCCAAAGCCCAAGCATAGTCAATAAACCATTTACAAGCAATATCTCAAAACCAAAATTATATCTCCAAATTATAGGAATATATAGTAGACTAAGTAACTATATTTTGTTTAGGTTAATTCCTATAAGATTATTATTTTTGATTTCCATAACACATTTTTTGGTGTGTTGAGAATAATGAAATAAGTTCCTTTTGAAAACTTTGATAAATCAAAACTAATATTGTCATTGCCAGTGGACTGTACTTTTCTATTCATTATTATTTTTCCTTGATAATCGTAGATTTCTATATTAATTGTTTTAGAAGCTTGGTCTTTGATATTAATGTCAAAAAAACCATTATTAGGGTTTGAAGATATTGAATATGATGATGATAAATTTGCTTGATTTATTCCAACAGTAACAGTAAAATATGCAGAATCACGTAATGCACAATAATCATTGGTTGTTTCTACCCAAACCATAGAATTACCAGTACCAAGATCATAACCATATACAATAATAGACGGTGTTGTTTCTCCAGTAAACCATAAATATTTGTAACCTGCATAGCCAGCATCTAAACTTACGGAATCGTAGAGCTCCAAATTTTGATCAGGACCTATATCTACTTGAGGAAATGAAGAAACTGCTACAGCAAATGTGTCAATAATAAAGCAATGGGAATTTTGTTCACCATTTACATAGATTGTGTAAGTGCCTGTTTGATTTATTTCTAATGTTTGATTTGTTCCTATAATACTACCATTTTGATCTTTCCAGATATATACATCAGCTGGCCCTGCATCTAATAATACACTTGAACTTGTGCAAAATCCAGTGTCTGAGAAATTTATTTGTGGATGATGAACTGTGTTTATTATTCTATAATTAGTACTTAGAATGTATAGTGAGCCTTGTTGTTGTAATGATACAGTTATAGTATCATAGCCAAGTGAATAATCTGATCCTTTATAAGTATATATATTTGAGTCTAGGCCTGAATAAACAATAGTATTATTTAGTTTCCACTCATATACAGCATTACATATATGGCTAGTTGCAGTTAATGAAATACTATCATTAGAACATATAGTAGTATCGTTAATATTTATACTAATGGAAGTATTTGCAATATTAAGCTTATATGTTTTTGAAACTTTTGAAGAATAAGGACAAGCATCATCTTGAATTATTACTTTAAAGCTATTTGAATTGTAAATATCATTATTGGTTGGATACCATGAAAAATGTGCATATGCGGAGTCTGTTCCATTATAATATGATGTAAAAGTTGCGTTTGGAATTCCTGTATTCCAATCAATAGTGAATATATGGGGATTTCCTGTATTTGATGAGTTAAAAGTATCTGGATCGAATCCGTTAATATCAAATTCTATAGGGATGTTAGGAAAAAAAGTTTTTTCGAATATGGTGTCGTTAGGACTATAAGTATGGCTATTTGTTGTGTCAATTCCTGAGAGTATTGGTGTACTATTTGTGCCATTTATAACTACTAAAGTTAAATCTCTAATAGTAGTTCCTATATTTGTCATTACTCCATTAATGTTTCTCCACTGCTTAATTTTGACACCAATCACTGTGCTTAAAATTGTAGTTGCTGTAAATGATAATTTGCCTGTAATAGGGTCTAAAACAATAGGTGTGCTTGAATTTAAAAAGTTGGTATAACTATAGTTAGAGTTATATATAACAGAGATAAGAGGAGTAGGCCCATTTGTATAAGGAGCGTATAATGAGTATGATAAAGAGTCGCCATCAGGGTCAATAGCGCCATAATCTAAAGTTGTTAGTTGGTTTGCATAGCATATTGGAATTAGTTTGTTATTATAAATAGGCGCATTATTTCCAAATGCATCCAAAGAGTTTAATTTCGAAACAATATACCAGTTGCCATTTGTAATAATTGTAGTAATAGGATTTCTTGCTCCTCCAGACCAACTTATTTCATAGTTGCTGCAAGCAGGCATTGTTACAAAACCCTCATAAATTATTTCTTTTACCCCATACGGATGACCATTATTAGGAGAGTTTCCTCCATTGAAACTACACGCACTTGGTGCTTGACTACAGGCTAGAGTTAATTCTTGACCAGTGCCTGCAACCTGTAGTAATTGGGTGCTGAAATTTAAAGCGGAATTGCTTGCACAAGTAATATTTATATTTGCTGTGTTTGGTGCTGCAATTCCAGAACAATCTTTATAAAAAGATAAAGTAATTTTATAGGTAGCGCCTCCCATACATGTATATGTTAAATCAGCTCCAGCATAATGTGATGCTTTAATTGGATTATAGGAAAATAATAAACCAATGATAATAATAGATATAGTAATAATCCTTTTCATAATTTATTGAATGAATGATGCTTATCTGTCAATTGAGTAGGTGAAGTTAAATAAAATATTCTAATTATGAACATATTACGATTAGAAATAATGATATTCATTTCCAGTTATAGTTAATGAGTGTAGACAAAAGTAGGTATTTATCACCAATAAAACAATATAATTGCCTATAAATCTAGGGCGGAATAAAATTCAAAATATTATGAATTTATTTTTCTCGTAACATCCAAAGCCCAAGCATAGTCAATAAACCATTTACAAGCAATATCTCAAAACCAAAATTATAGCCTAATAAAGATGGACTGTAGTAATTAATTGTATATGAGATAATAGGGGATAGGATTACTACAATTGGAAGTAATTTGTCTTTAATTTTATATTTTGAAAATAAGCCAAAAGCAAACATTCCCAACAGTGGGCCATAAGTATAAGCCGCAGCTTTGAAGAGGTCGTTTATTACAGAATCCTCGTTTATTTCATTGAAAATAATAATTACCAAAAATACTATAAACGACATAAGAAGATGTATGTTTTTACGATATCTTGTTTTTTGCTTTTCATCTAAATCCTCACGCCTTTCCAGATTATAAATGTCGATACTCATGGAGGTGGTTAGCGATGTAAGCGCACTATCGGCACTGGAATATGCCGCAGCTATAAGCCCAATAATAAATACTATGCTTGATATTGTACCCATATGCTCAATTGCAAGCAAAGGGAATAATTGATCAGCCTTAGCAGGAATTTCTACATCCAGATAGCCAGCATAAATATAAAGTGCAGCTCCTAAACTAAGAAAAAGAAGATTTATTGGAACAAGAGAAATACTCATCCATTTCATATTTTTTTGCGCCTCGCCAATATTCCTACAGCTCAAGTTCTTCTGCATCATATCTTGGTCTAAGCCCGTCATTACTATGGTTATAAACATGCCACTAACAAAATGCTTTATAAAAAACCGTGGACTATGCCAGTCGGTGTCAAATACTTTTGAATAGTCACTTTCAGATATTTTGTTTGCTAAAGAACCCAAACTTAAATTCATTCCATCGGCAATATAGTACATCGAAATAACCACCGAGGCAAGCATAAAAGTAGTTTGAAGTGTATCAGTCCAAACTATGGTTTTTAGACCGGCTTTCATGGTGTAGAGAAGTATTAATGCTATAAATAC
>QMPB01000051.1 GCA_003648395.1 Bacteroidota bacterium | reverse complement strand
GCCGCAAAATTAGACGATAAAGCTCGTTGGGAAGCAACTGCTGCTAAAGGCATGGAAACTATTAATAATAATGCTATTGCTGGTTATACTGGTGAGTTTGGTACTATGCCTCCTAAAGGTGGTATGGCAACTTTCACTGATGATGAAGTGAAAGAAGCGGTAGCATATATGTTACATGAAGCTGGTGTTACGGCTGAGTAATTAGCTATAATAAAAATTTATAAAAAAGCTCCTTTTAGGGGCTTTTTTTGTTAATAGTTTTTTAAACCCAGAACCCAGAACCCAGAACCCATAACTCATAGCTCATAGCTCATAGCTCATAACTTAGAGCTTTAATTTGTTGTTTACTTCAATATATTTGATATTTTTGTTCATCAATTAATGAAAATAACTACCTATGAGAGTTGAATTAAGAGAAGTTGTTGAAAAATCCGATATAAAAAATTTCGTTGATTTCCCATTTACTTTGTATAAGAATGAGAAAATGTGGGTGCCACCTATCAAAGACGATGAGATAAAAGCATTGAAATCAGAAACTAACCCTTCTTTTGAGTTTTGTGATGCTAAGTTTTGGATTGTTTTGGAAGACAGGAAAGTTGTTGGTAGAATAGGAGCAATCATCAATCATAAGTATAATGAAGAGCGTAATGAGAAAATGGGTAGATTTACTCGTTTCGAATGTATTGATGATGCTGAAGTAGCAGCTCTGTTGCTACGAACTGCTGAAGAATGGATTAAAAGTAAAGAAATGGTTGGAGTTTACGGCCCTCTTGGATTTAATAATCTTGATCATCAAGGTATGTTGATAGAAGGTTTTGAATATCTTCCTTCTATTGCCAGCGAATATCATATGCCATATTACCAAAAGTTGATTGAAGCTCAGAACTATGAAAAAGAAATTGATTGGGTAGAATTTAGGCTAACTCTTGGTGAAAGAGCAATATCAAAAGCTTCAAGAGGTGCAGAGCTTATCAAAAAACGCTATGGAATTACAGTTAAGCATTTTAGTTCGGCAGATGAATTAAAACCATACATACACCAAGTTTTTGATATATTAAATGGCTCTTTCGATGTGCTTCCTTTTGTGTCTAAGTTTGATGATAAACTAGCCGATTTCTATGCTAATAAATATCTTCAGATTCTTAACCCTAAGTTTATAAAAATGGTGGAGAAAGATGATAAAATAATAGGTTTTATATTAGGAATGCCAAGCCTTTCTATAGCTATGCAAAAAGCTAAGGGGAAGCTCTTCCCTTTGGGAATTGTACATATTATGAAAGCTTTAAAAGGTAATGGAATAGATACAGTTGATCAGATGCTTACAGCTGTACTTAAAGAGTATCATTCAACAGGAGCAGCAGTAGTTCTTCAAGCAGAATTACAAAATGCAATGGCCGAAAAAGGGCTGAAATACATAGAGACAACTGGTATCTTCGAAACCAATGACAGAGCTATTAAAAACTGGAAAAATTACGAACATATTCAGCATAAAAGAAAGAGATGTTTCAGGAAGATTTTTTAAGAATATAATAAGGATAGCTTTAGTGTCGTTTTAAGCGACGCCGACACTTATTAATTTAAAGAGTGCTATATTGATTTTAAACCAGTTTCTGAGGATTGTGAGAAGGGCTTATCCCACTTGGTGGATTTAGTTCAATAAATAGGACTCCATGATGGGTCTTGCAGACTGATTAGAGCCCTATTTATTACAGAACGTATTTTTATCGTCTTCTCCCTTTTCCTGCTGATCTACCAGTAGGCTTGTTGCTTGGTCTTGTTGATGGTTTGGTTGACTGTTTATTAGATGGCGATTTGCCGCATTATTATTCTTATATTTACCTTCGCTTTTATTCTTATTTTACAGTATTGGAAGTATTCCTTGTCTTACTATAATTGTTATAAGTATTGTTATTATTATTAATTATTACTGTATTTCCTCCACCGTGGCGATCTCCGTGATAATGATTGTGATGATGACGATTCCTTCTGAAAAAAATATTAAATCTACATCGGAGCTTTCTCATGAAACCATTAGGCACACAAAATACTTTCTATTCAGCTTCTAAAGAAATATTATTAATTCCTCTAGTTCTCTTTAAGAATGATCTCGTGAGAAATCTCTGCTACTTTATTGAGCATTGCAGTAACACCACAATAGCGGTCTTGTGATAAGTTTACAGCTTTCTCTATTTTATCTAATGGTAAATTGCTACCAGTAAAAGTATAAGTAATTGTGATTTTATTGAAATATTTAGGGTGCTCATCAGTAAGTTCACCAGTTACGTCAACACTAAGGTCTTCAAATTTTACTCGCATTTTATCGAGAATAGAAACTACATCCATTCCTGTACATCCTCCAAGAGAAACTAAAGTAAGTGGTTTTGGGCGAGGGCCTCTATCTTCTCCTCCAACAGCTGCATCAGCATCAATGGGAATTATATGTCCATTTACTTCTGCATCAAAGGTCATTTTACCTTTCCAGTTTAAGCCAATTGTTGTTTTTGCCATAATACTATTATATTAAGTTGTTATTATTTTCTTGATTTTAAGGCTGCAAAGATATAGATTTTTCTTTCTCCTCTTTATCCTTTAATTGGTCAGGAACGACCGATTTATGTTTAGCCTTTTCTTATTAACTTTACCTGACCCTTAATTTCTGGCCAATTTGCAATATTGCACTTTGATTAATTCCATTATAGTAGCATAATTTACTTATTGTAGTATGATATTTTCTTGAAATAGCAGATAAAGTATCGCCGCTTCTTATGTAATGAAATTTAGCGTTTTTATTAGCAACTATTCTATTTAGGTATCTAAAATTGTTATCTGTAAGATAAAATCTATTATTTATTGGTCTTGCGTGTTTAAAATCAATAATAGTTTCAGGGTTTATTGCTTTACCAAGATAACGAATTTCAAAATGGAGATGACTTCCTGTTGATCTACCTGTATTACCTCCCAAGGCAATTACTTCTCCTGCTTTAACTATCTGATTGGTGTCTACTTTTATTTTCGATAAATGAGCATATACAGTTTCCAATCCATTAGGATGTCTTATTACAATTACTCTTCCAAAACCTCTTTCATAGGTAGTAATCCTAACCATTCCATCCATTGCCGCCTTTACGGGGTCACCAGTTACTAAGTCTATATCTGTCCCATAATGAAATCGATATCTTCTGTATCCGAAGTGTGATGTAATAGGTCCTATAATTGGTTGAACAAAATATCTTTCATGAATAGAATCTTGAAGTATTATTAGTATTGAATCAGTTTTTACAATCCCATTTTCATCTTTATAGTGAATTCTTTTTGTATTCCAATTGTTATACAGTACATCACTTGGGTGAGAATAATGAGTTAATGAGTCGTAGATATTGTAAAAGTTTGCACTTATATCAATACTATCATTGCAGCTTTCAATAATTAAAGGTTTCTTCTCGGAATTTTGTGCCATTCCAAAAATACTTTCAAGTAATAATATTATTATTATGCTAATTCGCATATTTAGTAAATTCGTTGAGTTAAATTTATTTAGTATAAAATACAATTATAGCCTGCAAAGCTAATAAAGATTATTACATAAGTGTCTTTTTTGTAAATTAGTATTGTAAAACTGATTATTTGCGGCTGAATCAACTTTCTGTAATTTGAAGTAAAAACTAAATTTCATATTCTATTTATTTATATCTTTGCGCACTTTTTAAAACCACTTTATAGTTTTAAGAAGATATTGAATATTAATAATTTAAATTTTATACAATGAAAACAGTATCAATGAGCGGTTCTTTAAGAGAGAACGTAGGGAAAAAGGATGCTAAAGCATTACGCAATGCTGAGAAAGTACCATGTGTTATCTATGGTGGAGAAAAACAATTACATTTTGCTGTACCTAACAAAGATTTTAGACATTTAGTTTATTCTCCAGACATTGCATTTGTAGACTTAGATATCGAAGGAACAAAATATAAAGCAATCTTGCAGGATATTCAATTTCACCCAGTAAGTGATAATATTTTACATGCAGACTTTAAAGAGTTGGTTGATGGTAAGAAAATAATTATGGCTGTACCTGTTAAGACTAACGGGCTTCCTGTTGGTGTGGCTGAAGGTGGTAAGCTAATGGTTAAATTACGTAAGCTTAAAGTAAAAGCTTTACCTGAATTTATGCCTGAGGCTATTTCAGTAGATGTTGCTCATTTAAATATAGGGGACTCTGTAAAAGTTAAAGAAATTAGTATTGATAATGCAGAACTTTTAGATACTCCAAATGCTGTAGCTGTAGCTGTTAATATGACTCGTGCTGCTGTTGCTGCTGAAGGAGAAGGAGTTCAAGGAGTAGAAGAAACAGAAGGCGGAGAGGCTGCTGAAAGCACTGAAGAATAGTATTCTAAAAAAGTTGTTGAGCATAATTCAACAAAATATTATAAAAAGGTGCAATAAAATATTGCACCTTTTTCTTTTAATGATATATTATGAAGTATTTGATAGTAGGCTTAGGAAATATTGGTGGTGAATACGAAGGAACTCGCCATAATATTGGTTTTGATGTGGTAGATAGACTTGCCAAAGAGCTAAAGGCAGATAAATTTGAGATAGGTAGACACGCCATGCATACAACTGCAAAGTTCAAAGGGCGTAAACTAGTTATTCTGAAACCAACTACATTTATGAACCTTAGTGGTAAGGCAGTAAAATATTGGCTTGATGCTGAGAATATTCCCATAGATAATTTTCTTGTAATACTTGATGACCTCGCAATTCCTTTGGGTAAATTAAGAATGAAACTTAAAGGCGGTGATGGTAATCATAATGGTCTTACTAGCATTATTGAACTACTAAAACATAGTAAGTTTCCCAGATTGCGCTTTGGAATAGGTGATAGCTTTTCTAGAGGACATCAAAGTGATTTTGTGCTTGGTACATGGAAGCCAGAGGAGCTTACTGTTATTGATGAAAGAATAGATGTAGCTATAGAAATGATAAAGAGCTTTTGTGCCATTGGCGCTGAAAGAACTATGACTAGTTTTAATGGGAAATAGGGTGAGAGAGTTTAGAGTTATAAATTTTAGGTTATAAGTTCAATTATTAGATTACATATTGGTAATATTACTTTTTAGAAAAAATAGCCTTAAAAACCTGTTCCAGCCTACTATAGCCAATAATTTCAATTTTATAATTCTTCTTTTGAATTCCTTTAAGATTGAACTTAGAAATAAAAATCTTTTCAAAACCAAGTTTCTCAGCTTCGCTAATTCTCTGTTCAGCATGATTTACAGACCTAACCTCACCCGTTAAACCGACTTCTGCTGCAAAACAAATTTTATCAGCAATAGGAATATCAAAATTTGAAGAAAGAACAGAACATACTACTGCTAAATCTATGGCAGGGTCTTCTACTTTAACTCCACCCACAACATTCAGAAAAACATCTTTAGTGCCTAGTTTAAAACCAGCTTTTTTCTCAAGTACAGCAAGTAGCATATTAAGTCTACGCGTATCAAACCCTGTTGAACTTCTTTGAGGAGTACCGTAAACGGCAGAACTACTTAGCGCTTGTATCTCAATAAGCATAGGCCTACCTCCTTCCATAGTTGCCGAAATAGCAACGCCGCTACTTAATTCATCTCTTTGTGATATTAATATCTCTGAAGGGTTACTTACTTCTCGCATTCCATCAGCTCTCATTTCAAAAATACCCAATTCAGAAGTCGAGCCAAATCTATTTTTATGAGTTCTAAGAATACGATAACCGTAGTTTCTATCACCTTCAAATTGGAGAACAGTATCAACCATATGTTCAAGTATCTTTGGTCCTGCTATACTTCCATCTTTGGTAATATGACCAACAATAATAACTGGAACATGACTTTCTTTGGCATATTTCAATAGCTCTCCTGCGCTTTCTCTAATCTGAGAAACGCTGCCTATTGTGCTTTCAATTCTGTCTGTTTGGAGTGTTTGTATAGAGTCTATTACCAATAAATCAACTTTTAACTCTGCAAGATGAGCAAATATATTATCAGTTTTTGTTTCGTTGAGTATGTAGCACTCCTGATTTTCAATTCCAACTCTTTCGGCTCGCATTCTAATTTGGAGTTCGCTTTCTTCACCTGATACATAAAGTATTTTAAGTCCTTTCACTTTTAATGCAATTTGTAAAAGTAAAGTTGATTTTCCAATTCCCGGCTCGCCACCAATTAGCACCATGCTACCTTTTACAAGTCCTCCACCTAACACTCTATTTAATTCTGCATTTTGTAGATCTAGCCTGTCCTCTTTATGGGTCTCTAAGCTTTGAATTAATTGAGGTGTTTTTTTAATCTTTGAATGGCTTTCGGGTTTCCATTTGGGAGTTTTATCAGTAGAAATTACTTCTTCTGTAATAGTATTCCATTCGCCACAGGCAGAACATTTACCCATCCATTTTGAATATTCTGATCCACAACTCTTACAAAAGAAACTTGTTTTTGTTTTAGCCATATTTATTAATATTTTAAACAAATTTAAGCAAAATTAAACAGTCGTTTAATACTTTTTCTTTGCCCTTATGCCACTATTTTTCTTCCTAAATCCTGATGTGTTTTTATCTCCTTCTCTTTTTTTATTATCACTCCTTTTTTTGCGTGGAGGCCTTTGCTGCTTGGGAGCGCTATCATCTTTTTCATCAACAAAAGGGTGATCTGTAATTACTGTTATCTTATTACTTATTAGTTTTTGAATATCCTTTAGAAAAGCTCTTTCATCATCTTGACAAAATGAAATAGCAATTCCACTTGCGTTAGCTCTCCCTGTTCTTCCAATACGGTGTACATAAGTTTCTGCAACACTTGGAAGGTCGTAATTCACTACCAACGACAACTCTGAAATATCAATTCCTCTAGCAGCAATATCAGTGGCTACAAGGATTTGAGTTTTACCTTCCTTAAAGTTTTTTAGTGCTCTTTGTCGAGCATTCTGCGATTTGTTTCCATGAATAGCTTCAGCCTTAAAACCTGCTTTTTTTAGGAGTTTTACAATCTTATCAGCGCCGTATTTAGTACGAGAGAAAACTAATACAGAATAAAAGTTCTGTTCATTTAACAAATGAATTAATAGTCTTGCTTTTGCTTTCTTAATTACGTAGTACAATGTTTGGTCAACTCTTTCGGCAGTAGTCTTCTCTGGGCTAATTGTTATTTTCTCAGGGTTGCCGAGAATTTTCTTCGATAAGTTAACAATATCTGCTGGCATAGTGGCTGAAAAGAATAAAGATTGACGCTTTTTAGGTAAAAGTGCAATAATTCTTTTAATATCATGTATAAAACCCATATCCAACATATGGTCAGCTTCGTCAAGTACAGAAAACTCAATATGACGTAATGAGATAATTCCTTGATTAATTAAATCTAATAATCTCCCTGGTGTTGCAACAAGTATATCAACACCTTTTTTCAATTCATTAGTTTGAGATCCTTGTTTTACTCCGCCGAAAACAACAGTGTTTTTTAGTCCAGTAAATTTTCCATAAGTAGAAAAACTATTTCCAATTTGTATAGCAAGTTCTCTTGTAGGGGTAACAATTAGGGCTTTAATTTTTTTAGTGCCTTTTTTGTTTCTTTGCCTATCGATGTATAGGTGCTGCAATATGGGTATTGCAAATGCAGCTGTTTTTCCTGTGCCTGTTTGAGCACAACCAAGTAAGTCTTTACCCTGTAGCAAAATTGGTATAGATTGTTCTTGTATTGGAGTTGGTTGAGTATATCCTTGTAATTCTATAGCTTGAAGTATAGGGTCTATTAGTTTAAGTTCTTTAAATGTCATTTGAATGTTTTAATGAATCGCAAAAGTAGTCTAATTAGTTGTAGGGTTAGGGTAAAGGCATCTAAATTAATTTTGCATATTAAGAATAATTATTTTGTATTATGCTAATAGACAATGTTTATATCAATATAAATATCATTTAATTACATAAATAATACAAATATATTATCTGCTTGCGGGTAATATTAAAATAGTTAAATTTGATTAATTCGATGATAATAAATATATATAAATCACTGATTAATAATATGTTGTAATTAGTTATACACTTAAGTATTTAAGTAGGTTTTTATTATATGATTAAGATGTTTTTGCCCTGATTATAGAGTTTATGAGTGTGTTATCAATTCAAAAATAATGTAGTTTTGTCAAGCAACTAAATTATATTGTCTATTTCTATAAATTGTATCTTAGCAAATAATTCAAATTAATTGTATGAGGAGGAAATTTCTTACAAACTTATTTTTATTGGTATTCCTTAATTTTCTTATAAAACCATTTTGGGTTTTTGGAATTGATAGGGGAGTGCAGAATATGGTAGGTCCTTCTGAATATGGTTTCTATTTTACAATTTTAAATTTTGCTTTTATTTTTCAGATATTCCTAGATTTTGGAATTACCAATTACAATAATAAAAACATTGCCCAAAATAATCACCTCTTAAGTAAGTATTTTAGTAGTATTATTATTATACGATTCTTGTTTGCAGTCCTTTACATGCTTATTATTATGGGAGTTGGAGTACTTATGAAATACGATGCTCGGCAAATGCAACTACTACTAATAATTGGAATAAATCAGTTTCTATTGAGTCTAATTCTATATTTACGTTCTAATATTTCTGCTCTTTTACTTTTTCGAATAGATAGCTTTATGTCAGTTCTTGATAGAATAATAATGATAATCATTTGTAGTATTCTTCTTTGGGGAAATGTTACTGAACAAGAATTTAAGATTAGCTGGTTTGTTTATGCACAGACAGTTGCATATTCCATTACGGCATTAATTGCTTTCTCTTTTTTACTCCCCAAGATGAATTTTAAAGGTTTGAATTGGAATCCTGCCTTTTTTGCAGTAATAATAAAGCAAAGTTTGCCTTATGCTACTCTTATTCTTTTGATGGGAATGTATAGTAGAATAGATACTGTATTAATTGAACGTTTGTTGTCTTATGATGGTGAACTACAGGCTGGTATTTATGCCTCTGCTTTTCGCTTGCTTGATGTTGCCAACAATATGTCTGGCTATCTGTTTGCAGTATTATTATTACCTATTTTTGCTAAAATGATAAAGGAAAAAGAGGATTTAAGTCAGATGGTAAAGCTAAGTTTTACAATACTTTTTCTTTTCTCAACAGCAGTTGCCATAACTTCATACTTTTATGGTGAAGATATTATGAGACTCCTTTATTCTCAGCACATAAGTGAGAGCCTAGGGCAGTATAATGATAGAATGACTGAGACAGCCAATGTTTTTAGAATACTTATGATTGTTTTTGTGGCAACTTCTTCAACTTATATTTTTGGCACATTATTAACAGCAAATGGCAGTCTAAGAGTGCTAAATCTAGTGGCATTATTAGGAATGATTGTTAGCTTAGGGGTTAACTTTATTCTCATTCCACAATTCGAGGCCTATGGTTCTGCTTGGGCAAGTTTTAGTGCTCAGTGGATAACAGCCTTATTACAAGTATATTTTGCAATAAAATTACTCTCAATTAACATTGAGAGAAGATATATTCTAAATTTACTAATATATATACTAATAGTAATTACCCTTTCATATTTTTCCATATTATTGCCGTTTAATTGGATAATTAATTTTGCTTTATTGGGCATTAGTGTAGTGGCACTAGCTTTTGCATTAGGTTTGCTGAATGTGAAAGCATTTATTCATATTATCCAGAACGAGAAGTAATAAATGGTATTAAATACTAGCAATAAATTAAGTGATTTGTGGTTGAAAGCTGCCGCCCTTGGTAGTTTGTGGGCTGCTAACGAAATTATTGTTGGTAGTTTCCTTCATAATATTCGTTTTCCTTTAAGTGGCACAATAATGTCATTTTTCAGTGTTGTTTTTATATTTGCATTTATTAGTCGTTGGCCGCAGAAATCTTTGATTATTAGAGCAGGAATTATTGCTGCAATGATGAAATCTATTTCACCTTCTGCAATTATTCTTGGTCCAATGATAGGAATTATTGTTGAAGCATTGGTTTTAGAATCATTTTTTCGTTTAGCGAGAGGGAGAATATATTTAATGCTTATTGGAGGAGGCTTGGCAGTTTCTGAAGTTCTTTTTCAGAAAGTAGTTACCTTGCTAATAAGTTTTGGCTGGGATATTATGCTAATGCTTGATGCTCTTTATGAGTATGTGAATAAGCAATTTATGAGCTTTGGCTCTACAGGTGAATTAGCATTAGTAATTCTTTTTGGGGCATATTTTATTACAGGAATAATTGCGTCAATTATAGGGATAAGAGCAGGAAAAATGAGTTTTGTTTTGGAGAAGGAGATCGCTGCAATTCCAATATTTGTACAAAAAAAAAATAAGAGCTTATTTGGTGATGAAAATGAAGAGAAGTATTCTTGGCCTTTATTATTCTTTCATTTAATAGCCCTTTTTGTTGGTATGCAATTTATAAAGTCCAGTATTTGGTATTATGGATTAGCTTATGTGTTAGTTTATTTTGGACTTATTTCATTGCGATATAAAGGAGCTTTTAATCACCTTAAAAAGCCAAGTTTTTGGATAGTGTTTTTTTTAATTTCATTATTAGCTGGATTTTTATTTTCGCAGAATGAAACAGGTGATTTCTTTAGTTGGGCAGGTTTTTTTATTGGTATGAAAATGAATATTAGAGCTGCACTGGTAGTTATTTCTTTTGCTGCCATTGGTAAGGAGCTAAAAAGTCCGATTATTAAGGCTTTACTATATAAAAATGGATTCCAAAATTTCTATCGTGCCTTAAATCTTGCGTTTGGTGTTTTGCCAGAGAGCCTAAAAGCTTTTCCTGGACCAAAAGAACTATTTCGTTCACCAGTTTTATTAATTTCTAAGCTTTTGCTTTATGCGGAAAATCTTATAACAGAACTTGAGGGCAGAGATAAAAAAATGCTTCCAATTATTATTATTAGTGGTAATATTCAGCAGGGAAAAACTACTTTTGTAAGCAAAGTTATTAATAGACTAAAACGGCAAAGTGTTGATATTGGTGGCTTTATGAGTAATGTTGATTACGAAGGAGAAAACAGAGTTGGTTATACACTTGAGAACTTAAAAAGTGGTGAAAAAATACAACTTTGTAGTATAACAGAGAATAAAGAATGGAAGAAGCAGGGTAAATTCTATTTTAATCCTGATGCGGTTGTTCAAGGGAATAAAATTTTAGACTTTGAAAATGATAAGCCAGAGCTAATTGTAATTGATGAGATTGGACCTTTGGAAGTAAAATCTGGAGGTTGGTTTCCTGCAATTCAGAAAATAGCAGATGAATCGAAAGCGCCAATGCTATGGGTAGTGCGTGATAGTTTAGTGAATAAAATTAGTAGGAAGTGGCCTGTGGGAAAGATTTATCATTTTAAACTTTCGGAAGATTTGCCTGCTGCCGATGTTGAGAATATTGCTATGAAGATGATTGAGGAGTGGAGGAGAATAGAAAATTGATTTATACTGGGCCGACATAGAAATTTGTAATATTAAACGCATCTTTTGCACTTACCTGCTTGCTGCAGGCAGGTTCTTCTTTATAATTTATTTCCGTAGCTACGGCAATGCAAAGAAATTATGTATCGACTAGGCACAAAATAAGCTATTTACTAAATACAATTTTCTATCACGGCTCAGTATAACTGCTTGCAGATAGAAGGTGCAGATATTTACAGATTGGTGGGCAAAATAAGAAATCGCAATATCCAAAAAATTTCCTACCTTTACCTCAAAGAAATATTCACTAAAAAATGAGATTCAAGGAATACCCTATACTAAAGCTATTATTAGGTTTTATTATTGGAATTATTATTGCAAAAAGCAAATTAGTTCCATTAATAAATTGGGTTTGGTTAATTATTCCATTATTATTATTGGCTTTTCTTGCCTGGCCAAAGAAATTTCTTTTTACTTATAAACATCAATATATATCTGGCTCGTTTATTATAGTATTCTTTGCTTTATTAGGAATAATCTCATTTCAAAATCATTTCGATAGTAGAAAATCTAATTATTTTGGTAATTATAATAAGTCGGCAAACTATTTTCAACTAAGAATAATAGAACCACCATTAGAGAAGAAAAACAGTGTAAAGATATATGCAGAAGTGGAAGCCGCTTATGTAGATAATTCTATAACAACTACTATTGGGAATGTATTGATATACCTACAGAAAGATTCTAGTGCATTAAACCTTGAGTATAATGATGAAATAATAGTTAGTAAAAACTTTTCAAGAATTGAAGCCCCAAAAAATCCAGATCAATTCAATTATAAAAAATTTCTAGAGTTGAAAGACATTAGATATCAAGCATATAATAGAGCTAATGAATGGAGTAAGTTAAATTCTACAGCATTTAAAGGAGTGAAATATTATGCATTAAAATTACGCGCGTATTTAATAAAGATATTAGAGAAAAATGAAGTAAAAGGAGATGAATTAGGCGTTGCTGCAGGAATGTTGTTGGGGGTAAGAGATATGCTATCACCAGAATTGCGACAAGCTTATGCAGGGGCAGGAGCGATGCATATTTTGTGTGTATCGGGATTGCATGTTGGTATTATACTTCTAATAATGAATGCTTTATTGTCTTTTCTAAAATATAAGCCTCAAGGTAGAATATTGAAAGCTGCTATTATTCTTTCAATAATTTGGTTTTATGCCTTCCTGACTGGACTCTCTCCTTCTGTGGTAAGGGCTGCAACTATGTTTTCTTTTGTAACGATTGGTCAGAATATTAATAGACACACTAATATTTTTAGCTCTCTTGCTGCCTCTGCTTTAGTATTGTTACTCTATAATCCATCTATGCTTTTTGAATTGGGGTTTCAATTGTCATATTCAGCAGTTATTGCTATTGTCGTATTGCAGAAGCCCTTGTCTAATCTCTGGATTCCTAACAATATTATTATTTATAATGTATGGCAGTTAATAACTGTTTCTATAGCTGCTCAAATTGGAACAGCTCCTCTTTCGCTATATTATTTTCATCAGTTTCCTAATCTGTTTATTATTACAAATCTAATAGTTATTCCATCGGCTTACATTATTATTTTCTTGGGAATAGCTGTATTATTATTTTCGTTTATTCCGTATATATCATTTATTCTAGGTAAGTTATTGAGTCTGTTTTTAGCGCTAATAAACTTTCTAATTATTAGTATCGAGCATATTCCTTTTGCTGTTTCCAAGAATCTATTCATTGATAATACAATGTTGGTACTACTAATCTGTTTTGTAATTATGATGTCAATTTGGCTGATAATGAAACAAAAAAGACTAATATTTTTAAATCTTTCGTTACTAATTCTAATTGTTTTAGCTAATATTTTTAAATATAATTTAGATGATGAGTTAATACTTTATCATTCAAAGAAGAATACATATTTAGCTGTTTATTCTAATCGAGAAGCCTTTATTATTTGCGATTCGGTAGTGTATAAAAATCCTGAAATTATGAGTTTTCAAACCAGTGAGCATGAACTAAGAAAGGGGGTAATAAAAAGAAATTATTTATCCTTAGATTCTTTGGTTGATTATAAAAATGATAATGTATTTTTTCATTATCCGTTTCTTAAGTTTATGGATAAAATTGTTGCTATTAATGAGATAGATGATAAAAATGACTTGCTAATTAACCCTGATTATATAGTAATAGATAGAACTTGGGAAATTGACAATGATTTGTACGAAGTTGATATACCTATTACATTGGCAGCTAATATTCCTAAATGGAAGTTGAATAAAATTAAGCAGAAAATGGATAAGAGTATAAGCATTAATAATATAGCAGAAACAGGAGCATGGTTATTATCAAAATAATAATATTATTCTAACGCAAGAATAATATATTAACAAAACTGCATGCTATTGACTTTCTGTAAGAAGAATCTTAGTCTGAGATTCTGTTACTATTTCTTGAAAATTATTTAACTTAGTTTAGTAGTTTTTTCTAAGTTGTTTGTGTACCCCTGAGGTGTTATACTGAGCCGACATAGAAATTTGTAATATTAAACGCATCTTTTGCACCTACCTGCCTGCTGCAGGCAGGTTCTTCTTTATAATTTATATC
>QMPB01000050.1 GCA_003648395.1 Bacteroidota bacterium | reverse complement strand
TTTTCAGGAATATTATCTAATGTAGCCTCTGATGTGGGATATGTTCTTCTAATTCCTTTAGCTGGAGTTGTCTTTATTGCTGTAGGTAGGCATCCTATTGCAGGAATGGCTGCTGCTTTTGCTGGAGTATCAGGGGGTTTTAGTGCTAATTTAATTCTAGGAACAGTAGATCCTCTTCTTGCGGGTTTGTCAACTGAAGCAGCTCATATTCTCGATCCAAATTACTCTGTTAATCCTACAGCAAATTATTATTTTATGGTAGTTTCAACTTTTGTAATTGCTATTGCAGGTACTATTGTTACTGATAAGATTGTAGAACCTCGTTTAGGTAAGTATACAGGTGATGTAGATAGCGAAGAGTCTTTTGATGCTCTTTCTAAATTAGAAAAAAAAGGACTTTTGATGGCTTTATTGGCAATAGGTGTTATCACAGCTATTACTTTAATTGGTATTATTCCCGAAGATGGTTTTTTTAGAGGTAAAGATGGTGGAGTTTTATCTTCTCCGCTAATTAAAGGTGTTGTTGCATTGCTTTTTATATCTGCAGGATCATCAGGATTAGCCTATGGTATTACTACTGGAAAGTTTAAAAGTGATGCTGATGTAATGAAAGGTATGGCTTCTTCAATGAAAACTCTTTCTACCTATATTGTACTAGTGTTTTTTGCAGCTCAGTTTGTGGCTTATTTTAAGTGGAGTAATCTTGGAATTATTCTCGCTGTAAAAGGTGCAAACGTACTAATGTCTGCAGATATTGGACTTATTCCACTTATGATATTGTTTATTCTGCTTTCGGCAAGTATTAATATGCTAATGGGTAGTGCTTCTGCAAAATGGGCTATTCTTGCACCAATTTTTATTCCTATGTTTATGATAATGGGTTATTCCCCTGAGCTTTCGCAAGTAGTATATCGTATTGGTGATAGTGTTACAAATGTTATATCGCCAATGATGAGCTTCTTTGCTCTGATAATAGCTTTTGTACATAAATACGATTCAAAGGCAGGGATAGGTACTATTATTGCCACCATGGTCCCATACTCAATGGTGTTTCTGGTAGTTTGGATAATATTATTAGTAGCTTGGTTATTATTAGGCTTACCTTTGGGCCCTGGAGCAGGTATTCATTATATAATGAATTAGTTAAATAACACGCAATGAAATTATCAGTAATAATAGTTAATTATAATGTTGAACATTTTTTGGAACAATGCATTGATTCTGCCTTGGTAGCTGCAAAATATGTTGATACTGAGATAATTGTTGTTGATAATAATTCTGTTGATGGTTCGCTGCAAATGATGGGAAAAAGGTTTCCTGATATTAAGCTTATTGCCAATAAAGATAATGTTGGCTTTTCGAAAGCAAATAATCAAGGAATACGAATCTCAAAGGGAGAGTATATTCTTTTACTTAATCCTGATACTATTGTTGAAGCCGATACTTTTGAAACCACAGTAGCATTTATGGATTCTCATCCTGATGCAGGTGGCTTGGGAGTAAAAATGCTCGATGGAAAGGGTAGATTCTTACCAGAATCAAAAAGAGGGTTGCCAACTCCACAGTCCGCTTTTTATAAAATGTTTGGCATATCAAAAATATTTCCTAAATCAAAGAAATTTGCATCCTATCACCAGGGACATCTTAGTAATGATGAAATTCATGAAGTGGAAATTCTTGCAGGAGCTTTTATGTTAATGCGTAAAACCACTCTTGATAAAGTAGGTTTATTGGATGAAGATTTCTTTATGTATGGTGAGGATATCGATTTGTCATATCGTATAATTTTGGGAGGATATAAGAATTATTATTTTCCTAAAACTAGAATTATTCATTATAAGGGAGAAAGTACGAAGAAAAACTCCGTTAATTATGTATATGTTTTTTATAATGCAATGGTGATATTTGCCAAAAAACACTATTCTAAAGAAAATGCAAAACTATTTAGCATTCTTATAAATGCTGCTATAATTCTTAGGGCTTTTATTTCTGTAGTTGCTAGTTTTTTTCGCAAGATGTTGGAATCTACTATAGATTTTATTCTTATAAATACAGCTCTAATCCTTACTGCAAAATATTGGGCAGAGCTTATTTTTGGAGAAAGTCAGAAGTATCCTAATTTATTCTTATACCTTTTTATTCCGTTGATAGTAGCTGGTTGGCAAACTGTTATATACTATGCTGGTGGTTATTCTAAACCCATTAAGATATATAGGATTGTATTGGGTCAGCTAATAGGAGTTATGTTAACATTGGTTGTGTATTCACTCTTGCCAGAAACCTATCGTTTCTCAAGAGCTATAATTTTATTTGGTGCAGTTATTTCCCCAATTATTATGATTGCATGGCGTTATTTATCCTATTTAGTTGGTTTTTCAAGCTTTAAATTTGGTAATGTTTCAGCAAAACGAATAGCTATTGTTGGCAGTGATAATGAGTCGAGTAGAGTTTTAAAACTAATGGATCAGATTAATATAGATGCTTCTTTTGCCTCAAAAATACTTACTGATACTGATGCTGATAGAAGAAACTCTACTTCTGTTTTGGGTATTGTTTCGCAGTTGGAAGAGATTGTTAGAATACATAAGATTGACGAGCTTATTTTCTGTGCAAAAGATTTTGGGGCAGCTCAAATTATAGATATGATGACTAGTCTGAAACTTCCAAATATGGAGTATAAAATAGCACCATCAGAGAGTATGTATATTATAGGCTCTAATTCAATAAATACTTCCAGTGATATTTATTTTGTTGAAATAAATGCTATTAATAAAGATGCAAATAAAAGATTTAAAAGACTATTCGATTTCGTTATAGGTATAATATTGTTGGTTTCTTTTCCGCTTAGTTTTCTTATTTATAAAAAACCATTTGGAGCATTAAAGAATTTAATTTCAGTAATTTTTGGTATAAAGACATTTGTAGGGTTTGATATAATTGATGGTATTCAGCTTCCAAAACTTAAAAATAGCATCCTACATCCTTCAGATATGGCTAATGATAAATTTAATTTAAAAGAAATAGAAACTTTGAATATTGCCTATGCACGAAACTATAGAGTTAATATTGACCTAATTCTTTTAGGGAAGTCTATTAGGTTAATAGGGAATCAATAGTAGTATGTCAATAATGTTTCTAGCAAAATAATGTAATTAGGGATTGTTATTTATTAAGTTTTTGTAGTATTAGCAAGCTTTTTTACTAAATTTGCAGTGCTTAAAATTACTGTAAAAATACAGAGGTTACTACATGAGAAAAATATTATTCTACATCTTTATTCTATTTATAACATTTATAGCTACTACTGTAAATGCACAAAACCATTATAAGTTTGCCAACCATTGGAATACTAGTTTCTTTGTAGGAGCAACTCGTTTCAATGGTGACGTCTCAGATAATGCAAATAGCTTTAAAGATAATAATCCATTTAGTAAATATTTCTATCAAGATCGTAGAGTAGGTCTGGGAATTTATCTCGATAAAATGTTTAATCCCTATTTTGGTATTAAAGGTTTGTTTATGTACTCTATAATGAAGAGTACTAAGGAATCAGAGAAGATATATTTTAAAGGTAATTTATTTGAATACTCTATTTCCGCGGTATTTGACCTTACAAATGCTTTTCTTGGTATTGATAAGTATCGCAAGTATAATGTATATGCGTTTTTGGGAGTAGGTCTTTCTGAAATTAGAAGCGAATTATATGATTTGAATACTGATTCTGTAATTGCAAAAGAAGGTTATACAGTTAAGAAAGAAGGTCGTGGCCCCAATAGACTTACAGAATTTACAATGCCTTTTGGCCTTGGTGTAAGATATAATATAAATAAGAGCTTTTCCGTATTTGGGGAGTTTACATCACATGTTATATTCAGCAATAAAGTTGATGCTTATCCCGTTGATGGTACAACGTCGGAACGTCTAAATATGATTAATATAGGTGTTACATACTTTTTTAAGCTTCCTGGTCATTGGGGCGTTAGTAATCGTTATGTGCGTCATAATGGAAAATCTAGTGACCCGTCCATACGTGCTTTTAATAAAAGAAAGCGAGTAGTAATGCAAACCAAAGCTAATAAAAAGGCAATGAAACAACGTAAAAAATATGGTAGAAAACGATCCAAAAGATATCGTTAGTAATATTATTTAATAAAAAAAATTTATGAGAAAGCTAGTAGTTATAATTACTATTATTACCTCAATATTCCTATTGGTGTCTTTAGACTCATTCTCGCAACATAATAATAAACAAGATCTTACCTCTAAATCAAGAAAAGCAAAGAAAGCCTTTAATAGAGCTATAGTGTTTTTTGATAATAAGGATTATAATAATGCCATTTATGAAGTGAATGATGCTTTGAAGTATGACTCTAGTTTTGTAGAAGCTTACTTAATGGCTGGTCAGATATATTCAGAAATGAATAACATAAAGAAAAGCCTATATTATTATAAGAAAGCTAGTATTGTAAACCCGAATTTCTATCCTGATGTTTTTTTAACTATGTCGGTTATGGAAATGAATATGGGATTGTATGATGATGCATATAATAATTTTCAGGCTTATAATAACCACCCCAAAAAGAATCCAAGATATCAGAAAACTGTAGATTCAGGGCTCGAAAGGGCTGAATTTGGAAAATGGAGTGTTGCAAATCCCGTTGATTATAATCCGCAAAATATAGGTTCTGCTGTTAATAGCAATCACGATGAATATATTAATACCATAAATACTGAAGAGAATACTATTATTCTAACTCGAAGATTTCCAAAAAATAATAGTACTAGGGAGCAAAGAAATGATAGCGAAGAGGATTTTTATAAAAGTATACGTAATAGTAATGAGTTAGAATGGAGTACAGCCATGCGTATGAATAATATTTTCAATACAAGTGGTAATGAAGGTGCAATGAATATTTCTCCTGATCAAACTAAGATGGTTTTTACGGCATGTTATAGAAATGATGGTAAAGGAAGGTGTGATATCTATATTTCGGATAAGAGAGGGAAAACATGGAGCTTGCCGAGAAATATAGGAAGTCCTGTAAATACTGGTGACTGGGAATCTAATCCGTGTCTTAGTTCGGATGGTAAAACTCTGTATTTTGTTCGTAGATTGGGTAGAGGAAATTCTGATATCTATACAGCAGAGCTCATGCCTGATGGTACTTATGGCAATGTGAAAAACCTTGGTGATATTGTAAATACACCAGGCTCAGAAATGACTCCTTTTATTCATGCTGATGGGCGAACATTATATTTTGCATCCAATGGTCATGTTGGAATGGGAGAAATGGATTTATTTATGACGCGCATGGATAATGATGGGAATTGGGGGAAGGTTGTAAATCTTGGTTACCCAATTAACGATTATGAAAACCAGATGGGTGTTCTTATTAATTCTAATGGTAATATGGCATATATTTCATCTGATATGCAAGGCGGTTATGGTGGTTACGATATCTATTCTTTTGAACTATACGAAGATGCTCGACCAATTCAGGTTAATTATATGAAAGGTATTGTTGCTGAAAAAAATTCGAAAAAAGTATTGGAAGCAGAATTTCAGCTTTATAATTTAAATACGAAGAAACTTATTGTAGAATCAACATCAGATGTGCGTGATGGTAGCTTTCTAGTTACAATTCCAAATAATGCTGAACTAGGCTTATATGTAAGTAAAAAAGGTTATTTAGATTATTCCGAAAATTTTAAAGTGGGTGATAAACACTCTTCAAATACTCCATTTTTAAAGAATATATATTTACAAAAAATTGATATTAATAAGAAAGTAACTCTTAAAAACATATTTTTCGCATCGCTAAGTTATGAGTTAGAATCGCAGTCGTTTGTAGAGTTAGATAAATTAAAAACTTTCCTTACTGTAAACTCTAAAGTGAAGGTTGAAATAGGAGGACATACAGACAATATAGGTTCAGAAGCTGAAAATAAAAGTTTGTCCACAAAAAGGGCTAAAGCTGTATATGATTATTTAGTTGATAAAATGGGGATTGAAGCCAAAAGAATTACATATATGGGATATGGAGAAAATGAGCCCGTTGCAACAAATGAAACAGAAGAAGGGCGCAAACAGAATAGAAGAACAGAAGTTAAAATTATAGACATTAAATAAAAATTATGTATTTATTTTTCGATACAGAAACAACAGGTTTACCAAAAAATTACAAAGCTCCAGCAAGCGATATAGATAATTGGCCACGTATGATACAAATTGGTTGGATACTGAGTAATGACAAAGGAGAACGAATTGATTCTGCCGAGTTTATTATTAAACCTGATGGGTTTAGTATACCATCCTCTGCATCTAATATTCATGGAATAACTACTCAAAGAGCTGTAAAAGAAGGTGTTCCTTTGGATGATGTATTAAACAAATTTAATGAAATAGTAGATGATGCAAGTGTTATTATTGCTCATAATATTAGTTTTGATGAAAAAATAATAGGTGCTGAGTTTATAAGAAGAAATATTGCTTCAAGTTTTGATGCTAAACCTAAGTACTGTACCATGCTTAATTCTACTGATTTCTGTAAAATTCCAGGTTATTATGGTTTTAAGTGGCCAAAACTTTCGGAGTTGCATATTAAGTTATTTGGCGAAGATTTTGAAGGTGCTCATAATGCATTTGCTGATATTGAAGCTACTGAGCGTTGCTATTTTGAAATGAAGAAAAGAGGAATAATTTAGTGAGTATATATTATCTTGTTGTTATACTGTTAATTATCACTTTATATATATTGATTTAGGTTGTTGGATTTAGTATATTTGTGATAGTTATTAATCAAAATAATATATTATGAAAAAGCAATTATTTAATAATACTCTTTCAATTATCACTAAGGAAGAAACTGTAAAAACACTTAGTCATCATATAATTTCAAATACCGGAGTTCTAGAGGCTGTAAATCCATTCCCAGGTTATTATAGCAGCAATTTTATTACCTCAGAAAGTAAGCCAGAAACGCTTTTTATATTGTTAAGTGAAAAGGTTACTTTAGAGTTTTTTTACCGTAGATTATACAATATAGAAAAGAAAGCGAAATTTGAATTTTCGGCAGCATTAGCTGAACTTGAGTTTAATAATAAAGTATATAAGGCCATAAGAATATTTAATCTTGAAACATACGATAGTATAATTAAGCTTGAAGAGTATCTTATTGAAGAGGGTTTCAAGCTTAGAAAATCTCTAAATATTGATTCAGAAGCACTGATTCATATTAAGAAATTCTGTAACTTAGAACTTGTTGATGGTGTGTATTACAGCTCTGATAATTCTCATTTTGTTTATTTTAATGTAGAAAATAGTATTTCATGGAAAGAGTTTGAAGTTGTTGCTCAAAAAATAAGACATAATTATCTAGGGAATAATTTTGATGCAGGATTGGGTGTTATTTTCCATCATAATAAAGTAGAAGATGTTGTAAGGATTTATAGTAAAGATTTAACAAAAGAAGATCTTAATAAACTTAAAGATATGTTTCAAAACGAAATTTCTTAGAATTTTATAATAGTTAATTTATAGTTTTAGAGCCTATCTGTAATTGTTTTACATATAGGCTTTTTTAGTTTTATTATAATATTAAGTTCTTATGAATAGAGCATAAGAATTACAATTATAACTATAATTTTCATCTGAAAACTAAGCGAAAAAATTCCGACCTTTGTAGTCGTAAAAATGAAGATATGACGGATAAAAAAGAATATGCAAAATTGGCAGAATTGCTAGAAGAAGATTTCACATGGCCTCGTATTTATATGTTTAAGTTTATTGTTCCTTTTAATCCTAAATCTATAGAAGAAACTGAAGCGCTTTTTAGTGACGATGCTGATATATCAATGCGCGAGTCAAAAAATCTTAAGTATATGAGTATTACCGCTAATCAAATGATGCAAAGCTCTAAAGATGTGATGGAGGTGTATTATAAAGCAGAAAGTATAAAAGGAATAATGGGCTTATAATATGGGGAGCTTTTCTGTAGATAAACTAAAAATTGATAAGTCGATATTAAAGGATCGATTGGACCTTATATTGGTTGATGGACAGGCAAATAATGGAGGAGTGAAAGTGGTGGTTGATGGAAACAGAAAAGTGCGTCAGGTGCTAATATCGCAGGAAACTTATGATGTAGATAATAAAGAGAATCTTGAGGTTTATATTCAAGAAGCTGTGAATCTTGCACTCGCTAAAATTAGTAAATTAGATAATGATATAGATTATTAGAATAGCTAATAAGTTAATTAGCTACCGACATTAAATCAATAAAAATAGTATTTGAGATGAATATGGAAATTATTATAAAAGATAAATTTGCGGAAGCATTTAGTGAGTTATATTCTCACAGTATTGATAAAAACACAATAGCAATACAAGAAACACGAAAGGAATTTGAAGGTGATTTTACAGTAAATGTATTTCCGTTTGTGCGCTTTGCAAAATCTAAACCAGAAGAATTAGCAAATAAATTGGGAGAATATTTTGTAAATAATATTCCAGATGTTAAATCTTTTAATGTGATTAAAGGCTTCCTTAATTTATCAATAAAAAGTTCATACTGGCTTGATATAGCTAAAGAAGCAACAAAAAACTCTAATTATGGTTTTGAACTAGCTAACGAGAATGCCGCTCCAATAGTTATTGAATACAGTTCGCCAAATACAAATAAACCATTGCATCTTGGACATATAAGAAATAATCTTTTAGGATTTTCCATTGCAGAGATACTTGAGGCAAGTGGCAAAAACGTAAAGAAAGTAAATCTTGTAAACGATAGAGGAATTCATATTTGTAAATCAATGTTGGCATGGCAAAAACATGGTAATGGTGAAACTCCAGAGACTAATGGTGAAAAAGGCGATCATTTGGTAGGTAAGTATTATGTGCAGTTTGATAAGGATTATAAAGTTGAAATAGCAGAGCTTATAGCAAATGGTAAAACAGAAAAAGAAGCAAAGGCAGAAGCTCCTATAATAAAAGAAGCTCAGCAAATGCTCCGCGATTGGGAAGCAAAAGAACCACAAGTATATAAACTATGGGAAACAATGAATGCCTGGGTTTATGCAGGTTTTGATGTTACTTATAAGAAATTAGGAGTGGATTTTGATAAAATTTATTATGAATCAGAAACATATTTACTTGGTAAAGATGTTGTAAATAAAGGCTTTAAAGATGGAGTATTATACCAGAAAGAAGACGGCTCTATATGGGCTAATCTTGAAGATAAGGGCCTAGATCAGAAGTTGCTACTTCGCTCTGATGGCACTTCGGTATATATGACTCAAGATATTGGAACTGCTCAACTTCGTGAGATTGATTATTCTCCTGAGAAGATGCTTTATGTTGTTGGTAATGAGCAGAATTATCATTTCGAAGTATTGACTTTGGTATTGGAGAAACTTGGCTTTGATTGGGCTAGTAAGATTCATCATATTTCATACGGAATGGTGGAGTTACCACATGGTAAAATGAAGTCTCGTGAGGGAACTGTTGTTGATGCCGACGACTTAATTGATGGAATTGTTGCAGATGCAAAAAGGTTAACTTCTGAGTCTGGTAAAATAGATAATCTATCAGATTCTGAAGCTGATAAACTATATTATCAAGTGGGAATGGCTGCTTTAAAATTCTTTATTCTTAAAGTAGATCCAAAGCGTAAAATGCTTTTTAATCCTGAAGAATCCATTGATTTTAATGGTAATACAGGTCCATTTGTACAGTATGCTTATGCTCGTATTCAGTCGATAATGCGTAAAGCCAAAGATGCAGAGTTTGGAAGTTGGGATAATACATTAAGTATTAATGAGAAGGAGAGTAGTTTGCTTCGAATTATTTATAATTATCCTAGTGTAGTGCAAGTTGCGGCGAATAATTACAGCCCTGCAATAATTGCATCTTATGCTTACGATTTGGCAAAGGAGTATAATCAGTTTTATCACGATAATCATATTATGAATGAGAGTGATAGGGATAAGGCTGCCTTTAGATTGGATTTATCGAAATTGACGGGAGATATTATTAAATCGTCAATGAGCTTATTAGGTATTGAAGTTCCAAACCAGATGTAAATATGCTTTTCAAGTTTTCAAATAAGGATGAATTAAAAGCGCTAATTAGGATTTTGCAAGAAATATCAATGGAGTTGGAAAGCCTTGTGCATACCGAGACTGATATTTTTCGCAAATATGAGGTTTCGGCTCGTGTTGAACTTATTGATGAAATATTGCCTAAATTGATGAAGAAGCAATTTAGTAAGCAAGTAAAAAGTAGTATAGAAATTTCGAAAGCAGTAAGTATAATTATTTTCCAATATCGTGAGATTGCAGTAGATATTTATGCCGAGGTTCTTAAAAACCGCTTGGTAGAGACCATCTATAGGGAAATGGTTTAGGGGGAGTATAAAGGACTAGTATTAAGGAAAAAGGAGAACCCTTTATCCTTCAATATTTTCCATCGAAAACCCTTTATACTCAAATCTATATCCGTTGAAATGATGGAGTAGCTTTTGAGATTTTATTTTAAGAATTTCTAAATTTATTTTCTTCTTTTGGAGCTTAATGTCCACAAAAAGTACTGTTTTATTAAGTTGGTCTATTGCTACAATATCAATTTCATTGAGGTTTCCTTTCTCCCAATAAGTTCCTATTTCGCTGTATTTATTTTGTGAGCTAAGTTTCTCAATAAAGTACTTTTCGAGTATTTTACCACTGTACATATCAAAATCACGATCAACAATCTTTCGTAAGTATTCAAAATTTTGTATTTCTACGGCGCTTTTGTACTTGAATATAAATCTAAACCAGAAGTTTAGAAAATTATCGTGAATCAAATATTTCTGTGTTCTGCTTCCTGGCTTTGCCATTATGGGCTTTACCTTTTTTATAATGCTATATTGTTTATCAAGCTTATCTAAATATCCACCAATATTTTTTCCCAAAACAGATTCCATTTCAGTTCTCGAAGTTTTTGACGAGGCAATAAGGCTTAGTATCGAAAAATATGTAGCATAGTCTTTTCCAAATTCCTCAATAAGTATATTCTTTCCTTCTTCTAGAAAGTACGAGTTAGCTTTAAAAAACTCATTTCGCATTTTGGTATATGTTAAGGCATTCTTTTCTGTCAATATTTCTACATATTTGGCTACGCCACCAGTGAATATATAGAATGATAGCAAATCACGCGCAGTATATTTAGGGTTATTATCTGCCATAATCATTTTCAATGTATCAACATTAAATGCGTTGAGGTATATTTTTTCATCGGCACGACCAAACAGTGGCTCCTTAGCATTTTCAAATATCTGCTTCATCATAGTGTAAATGGAGCCGCTTAGTATCAAATTTAACCTACTTTTGTCTCTATATCTATCCCATAGGTTTTGCATTTCGCTAAATACCGATGGGTTTATTGAGTAAAATTCCTGAAACTCATCTATCACCAATGTAAAAGCATTTTGCTTACTTGCATTAAGCAGCAATTCAAATAGATCTTTAAATTTATGAATTTTGCCAAAAACAGGAATGCCTTTGCTTCTTACTTCTTCAGCAAATTCTTCGCATAATAATTGCTCGCTTTTTCTTGCTGCAAATAAATATATATCACGGTTTTGATCTAGTGATTTTATTATTAGTCGAGTTTTGCCAATACGTCTTCTGCCTATTATTACAGTCATTCTAGAACTGTTATTCATTCTATCTTCCTGTAATCTAAGTAATTCAAGTTCTGTTTCCCTATTGTAAAATTTCATAATAATATAGTTTAATTATAGTAACTAATATTACCGTAACAATAGTTACAGTAAAATACGTTACGCAAATGTACTACTTTTTATCTAGTTTTTATAATTATTGGCCTTATTTTCAATTAGATGTGTATATAATAATTGTATAAATTATTGGATAATAGTTGTATAAGCCGTAAATAGTCTAATTTTTATAAAATAAAAAACATTTTGAGATTTTAAATATATATTTAAGCTAATTTTGAGGTCTGAATTTGATTACTGAGTTTTTAATTAAAAATATAATTATTTAGTATTTTAACATTTTTGCATGCAGGCAAGTATATAATAATACAATCAATGAAAATAATAACAATAGTAGGGGCAAGGCCTCAATTTATAAAAGCGGCAGCAGTAAGTCGTGCTTTTTCAAATTATTCTGAAATTGAAGAAATAATTATTCATACTGGGCAACATTTCGATGCTAATATGTCTGATATATTTTTTGAGGAAATGCAGATTCCTAAACCACACTATAACTTGGATATTAATGGTCTTGGACATGGTGCTATGACTGGACAAATGCTGGAAAAGGTTGAAAAAGTGCTTCTTGATGAAAAACCTGATTGGGTGCTTGTTTTTGGTGATACAAACTCTACTTTGGCGGGTGCTCTTGCGGCATCTAAATTGCATATTAATATAGCGCATGTAGAAGCAGGCTTAAGGTCTTTTAATATAAAAATGCCAGAGGAAGTGAATCGTATTCTTACTGATAGAATTTCTACAATATTATTCTGTCCTACCCAAACTGCAATTGATAATTTGAATATAGAGGGTTATAAGAATATTGATATTAAGGTATCCCTGAGTGGTGATGTAATGCAAGATGCTGCAATATTTTATGCAGATAAAAGCCGCAAACCTGATTTTGATATTCCTAGTAACTTTGTTTTGGCAACAATTCATCGTGCAGAAAATACTGATGATTTGCAGCGTTTAAAGAGTATAATAGATGCTTTCCATAAAATTGGAGAAAAAGATCCTGTTATTTTGCCACTTCACCCACGCACGTTAAATATTATTGACAAAAATAATATTGAAATTGATAAATCAAAAATAAAACTTATAAAGCCAGTTGGTTATTTAGAGATGGTTTATCTATTACAGAATTGTAAGCTAGTGATGACTGATAGTGGAGGCTTGCAGAAAGAAGCCTTCTTTTTTGAGAAACCATGTATTACTTTACGCGACGAAACGGAATGGGTTGAGCTTATTAGCAATGGTTTTAATACAATAGTTGGAGCCCATAAGGATAGAATAATTAAGGCTTATAAAGAGCAAAAGTTTGATTTAGATTTTTCTAAAGATCTATATGGTGGTGGTAATGCTGCTGATAATATTGCAAAAGAGTTACTTGCTTTTTAATTAAAAATTTGTTTGTTGTTTTGTGTTAAAACACAAAACAACAAACAAATTATACTATTTCTCTTCAATTTGTTTCTCCTCAGGATTTTCATGGGCTTCTTTATCCTTATAAAGATATCTCTTAATTTTCTTTGTTGGAGTTTTAACAAAAGGTTCTTTTTGCTCAAAAATATTACTAAGCTTCGAAAATTTATTAACCTCATTATTAACGGATTTCTTAATATTGCCAAGAATTTCGTTAATAGTGTTTTCAATTTCGTTAGTCTTATCTTTTAAGTGAGCAAATTGTTTATGAAATTCTTCATTATTAATCTCTACCCTTGCTACAACTTTTCCTTTAAGCTCATATACAAGTGATTCCAATACCCATTCACTTTTATTTATCTGAGCTTCAATTTCTTCAGGGAATATATTCTCTCCGCTAGGCCCTAGAATCATATTCTTAATTCTACCTTTTATAAATAAGGAATTATCCTTATCAAATATACCTGTGTCACCAGTTATAAAGCCACCATCCTCAGTAAATACATCTTTATTTAGTTCATCGGCTTTATAATATCCTTGCATTATATTAGGACCATAGGCTATAATTTCACCTTCTCCAGTTTTTGGATCAATGTTTCTAAGCTTTAATGTAGTCCCAAGTACTGCAGGACCTGTAGAGCCAACTTTGCCTTTGCCGGGAGTTGCTCCTGCTAATAGAGGAGAAGTTTCGGTAAGACCATAGCCTATTGCATAAGGGAACTTAGCTTCATGAAGGAATCTATCAACATCTTCATCTAGTTTAGAACCGCCTATTCCAAAGAATTGTAATTGTCCACCAAATGTACTATATAATTTTTTTCCGGCTATCCTATGCAGTAGCTTGCGTGTAAATGTCATATTGTATAAGAACCGCTTTAAAGGGGAACTTGTAAGCTCTGGACGTATTTTAGATTTAAAAATCTTGTCCATTATTAAAGGCACTGTAAACAT
>QMPB01000049.1 GCA_003648395.1 Bacteroidota bacterium | reverse complement strand
ATTTGGAAAATAGCTCATAGTAGATCCACTGGGTGGTGAAGCTTGATCTGGATCTGTATTGTCATTATTGTATTTTATAGCTCTTGAAGAGCCTGATGTACAATTAAACTTATCACTAGAACCATCATAACCTGAAGCATTTTCGTCAACAGCAATTACTATGTTATCTGTTCCATTATATGCCCAATCTGTAATATCGAATGTAATCCAACCGGCTGCTCCTGGGTCAGCAAAAGTACCACTATATACCTGTGTCATAGCTGTAGTTGCTACCCAATCTGTTCCACTTGAGAATGACGTTTTAGTTGTATGGCCAATGTATATTGTCCAGTCATTACTACTACTTAAAGAACTCCCTTGAAAATCGAACTTCAACTGAGTAATAGTACCAGAAGCACCAATTTCTGATGCCAAATATATCTGTTGGCTATATGTATAACCATAGTAAGCATTAACTGGTATCTGTTGTAAACTTGTACCATTTCCAACTGTTACCTGCGAGTACCCAATATTCGGCAACAAAAAAACTGCCAATATTAGAACTAATAAAAATTGTAATTGTTTTTTCATAATTAATGTGATTTATGTTAAATATTTGGTTTGATTTATATTAATGTTATATCTTGTATGTCTGAGTATTACTCATGAAGAATCCTTATAACTAATATTAATAATTGAATTAATACAAACATAATATGCATTGCACTTGACGTATAGAGGTGAGAATTCCAAGTAGTTAGTTAACATATAAATGTTTAATAAATTTGCTATTTAATCAATTGATTTTAATGACTGCTAATATAGAAAAAAATATTAATATTATAACAAATATCACATAGTATTGATAATTGTTATAAAAATTACTATTTCTTGATTTTATCTAGAATACTTGTTTTTGTTAAGAATAATAATGATAATTAACAACTGAAAAAGGACTTTCTTTTAAAATTGTTGTATTTTTAACAAATGTATAGGAGGCTTTAGTTTCTGTGTGCTAAGATACATTATATCAAATATATAATTTGTTAAAAACAGTTTTAGTAATATTTATAAGGCATTGTAATACTACAATAATTATTATATATATATTTGTTGTAAAAGGCGCATTTTATTTTATTTTAATGGAAAGCGTTTAATAATTATAATAAATTATACCATTGAAGCTAGATAATATCAAGGCTTAAAAAAAAGCGTTCATTTCTGAACGCTTCATTTGTTGCCTGACAAGGATTCGAACCAAGAGTCTTCCGATTCAGCATCGAATGTGTTGCCTTTACACCATCAGGCATTTTGATGAGGCAAATATAGAAAAATAAATTGTTGGTTAATCTTATTAAATAATTTAATTTTGTTTTATGGAAAAAGTAAATCAAAAACAATATTGGGATAAAGTTGCAGAAGATAAAAAGTTTACAACTCAACTTGATATAGATTTATTATCTAAATACCTTAAAAAAGATTTTTTAATTGTAGATTATGGTTGTGGATATGGTAGAACAATGAATGGTAATATATCAAATGGTTTTATTTTAATTTGAAAAAAGTAACAATATGGATGTTCTTTCAATTGTAATAATAGCAATCGCTTTATCAATGGACTCTTTTGCTGTTGCCATTTCCAATGGCTTAACAATTAGAAATCTTAATAAAAAGAAAACGTTATTAATTGCTTTTTCTTTGGCTGTTTTTCAGGCGTTAATGCCATTTATTGGTTGGTTTGCCGGTATTAAAATAGAGAAATATATTGAAGAATTTGACCATTGGATTGCATTTGGATTATTATTATTTATTGGTGCAAAAATGATATTTGAAGCTTTTGCTAATGATGAAGAAAGTAAAGGCAGAGAATTAAGATTTATTACATTAATAGGGCAATCCATAGCAACAAGTATTGATGCACTGGCAGTAGGAGTTAGTTTTGCAATATTAAAAATGGAAATACTTATGCCAATATTTATTATTGGAGTTGTAACTTTTATTTTTTCAATATTAGGCTTACAATTAGGTAAGTTTTTTGGAAGAAAATTTGGAAAATATGTGGAAATATTTGGTGGAATAGTATTAATAGGGATAGGTGTAAAAATACTAGTGGAGCATATAATGTAGCCTTTGATAAGAAATGTATTGAAATGGGGCGGAAAAACAAACAAAAAAAATTCCTAACAAACCAAATAACTTCACTTGAAATCTTAATACTAATAACAACATATTATGAATTTGCCAATTATATTCAATTAATGTCATCGAATTAATAGAATTTAACTAATTATTATTCGCAAACGGATAATATATTCGTGTAATTCGTGAAATTAGATGATATCATTATTATAATAGTTCCCCGATGTATGGGGGCAGGCTGGTTATGATTTCATAAATTATTGATATGTAAGCAATTACAAGTAGTAGTTGAATTTATATAAATCATTGCAAACCAGCCCGTTGCGACTTTGCGACTTTGCGAGAAACAAAAAGTCAACGGAGTATTGTATTAATAAATGAAATTAATTTAGATGCGTTTTCCCTGCTAGGAATGACTGTTTTACGTCTAAGTTTAGTTTAATTTTAGTAAAGCCGTCCAGTAATGAGCGGCTTTTTTCAATTAGTATAAAATCATTTTACTCTTTTTTTCATTGATAGTAGGGAAAATAAAAAGTGCTTATTAAAAAATAAATAAAGAGATATCTTATCTAAAAACGCCACTGTTTGGCTATGCAAAAAAAGCCGCTACTGAAAGCTGTTTCCAATCAATGAATGGGAGTATGACATTGTTTCATCATAAAACACGCTAAATCAGACATATAGGCAGTTATATGTTTTTAATTTGGTCAAATTGACAGATTATTTCTCTTGGTATATATTTTGAAATACCGTCTTCGAATTTTAAAATATATTGTTTAACTTAAAATGGAGGATTTAATTATGTCACTAGTAAAATTTTCAAATCAGTACCCAAGTATAATTGATCGTTTCTTTGATAATGATGCATTTGATTGGTCAAACAGAAACTATTCAGCAACAAACACTACTCTGCCTTCAGTTAACATTAAGGAAGATGAGGATAGTTTTAAAGTTGAAGTTGCTGCCCCAGGTTTCGACAAAAAGGACTTTGAGATTGAACTTAATAATAATGTTCTAACAGTATCTTCTGAAAAGAAAGTTGAGAACGAAACCAAAGAAAATGAGCAATATACTAAGCGAGAATTTAGTTATCAATCATTCTCTAGATCATTTACTCTACCAATTACTGTAGAGAGAGAAAAGATTTCGGCTAAATACGACAAAGGGATTTTAAATATTGTTTTCCCTAAAAAAGAAGAAGCGAAACCAAAACCAATAAGGCAAATTAAAATTTCATAAGAATGATTTAAGATAATAAATGCCGATAAAATTTTATCGGCATTTATTGTCTAAAGATGTTCTCATGGATAAAACAATCACTTAATATTGAGAAAAATGAACTTAAATAATTATACAATAAAATCGCAAGAAGCGATACAGCAAGCCCAGCAAATAGCACAAGGATATGAACATCAGCAAATAGAAAATGCGCATATTTTAAAAGCTATTTTTGAGGTAGATGAGAATGTTTTGCCTTTTATTCTTAATAAATTGGGAATAAATACAGATATTTTCAAGAAAACACTTGATAGCATACTTCAAAGTATTGCCAAGGTTCAAGGTGGTGAAATGATGTTGTCTCGTCAAGCAGGTAAAACATTAAATGATGCTGCAAATATTGCCAAGAAAATGAAAGATGAATATGTTTCAATAGAGCATCTTCTTTTGGCAATGTTGAAAGCTAAGGATGATATCTCTGGCTTAATGAAAGATAATGGCATAACTGACAAGGATTTATCAGCAGCTGTAAATGAATTGAGAAAAGGAAGAAATGTAACTTCTCAGTCGCAAGAAGATACTTATAATTCACTTGATAAATATGCTCGAAACTTAAATAAATTAGCAAACGAAGGTAAATTGGATCCTGTAATTGGTCGTGATGATGAAATTAGAAGAATACTTCAAATACTTTCTCGTAGAACCAAAAACAATCCAATGTTGGTTGGTGAACCAGGTACAGGAAAAACAGCAATAGCAGAAGGTTTGGCACATAGACTTGTGAAAGGAGATATTCCAGAAAACCTCAAGGATAAGATTATTTATTCATTGGATATGGGGGCATTAATTGCAGGGGCAAAATATAAGGGTGAGTTTGAAGAACGATTAAAGTCTGTAGTAAAAGAAGTTATTTCAGAAAATGGTAGAATTGTTCTTTTTATAGACGAAATACATACACTTGTTGGTGCAGGAGGAGGCGAAGGTGCAATGGATGCGGCAAATATTCTTAAACCAGCTCTTGCTCGTGGCGAACTTAGAGCCATTGGCGCTACCACTCTTGATGAGTATCAAAAATATTTTGAAAAAGACAAAGCACTAGAACGACGTTTCCAGAAAGTAATGGTTGATGAGCCTGATCGTGAAAGTGCTATTTCTATTCTCCGTGGTATAAAAGATAAATACGAAACTCATCATAAAGTTCGTATTCAAGACAGTGCTATTATTACGGCAGTTGAACTTTCGCAAAGATATATTAGTGATAGATTTTTGCCTGATAAAGCCATTGACTTAATGGATGAAGCTGCTGCTAAGTTGAGAATGGAAATTAATTCTAAACCTGAAGAGTTGGATATTCTTGATAGGAAAATTATGCAGTATGAAATTGAATTGGAGGCTATTAAAAGGGAAAAAGACAAGAACAAGATTACTGTTATTAAGAAAGAATTGGCTGATTTAAAGGAGAAAAGAGAGGGAATATATGCTAAATGGAAATCGGAGAAAGATTTAGTTGATAGAGTTCAGAATATAAAAGCTCAGATAGAAGAGTATAAAACTCAGGCTGAGAAAGCAGAACGCGAAGGTGATTTTGGTTTGGTAGCAGAGCTTCGATATGGAAAAATTCAGCAAGAAGAGCGTATATTAAATGAGTTACAAGCAGAATTGGAGTCTAAGCAAGAAACATCTTTGATAAAAGAGGAGGTTACCAATGAAGATATTGCTGAGGTGGTGGCAAAATGGACAGGAATACCTGTGTCTAAAATGCTTAGAAGTGATAGAGAAAAACTATTGAGACTTGAAGAGGAGCTCCATAAAAGAATTGTGGGACAAGATGAAGCCATTGAAGTGGTTTCAGATGCCGTGCGTCGTTCTCGTGCCGATTTGCAAGATAGCAGAAGGCCAATAGGTACATTCTTATTCTTAGGAACAACGGGCGTGGGTAAAACAGAGTTGGCAAAAACATTAGCTGATTACTTATTTAATGATGAGAATGCACTTACTAGAATTGATATGAGTGAATATCAAGAGCGACATGCCGTAAGTCGTTTGGTGGGAGCACCTCCAGGATATGTAGGATATGACGAAGGCGGTCAACTTACGGAGGCGGTGCGTCGTAAACCATATTCTGTAGTATTGCTTGATGAAATAGAGAAAGCTCATCCCGATACTTTTAATATCCTGCTTCAGGTACTAGACGAAGGTCGCTTGACGGATAATAAGGGGAGAATTGCTGACTTTAGAAATACTATTATCATTATGACCTCAAATATGGGGGCGCATATTATTCAAGATAAGTTTGAGAATATTGATATGAATAATCGTATAAATATCGTTGATGAAACTAAAACAGAAGTGCTTAGTTTGTTGAAAAAAAGCATAAGACCAGAGTTCTTAAATAGAATAGATGAGATTGTAATGTTTACACCACTTAATATTGATGAGGTGAAACAGATTGTAAAAATCCAAATAGGAAATTTACAAAAATCTTTGACAAAGAAAGGAATAGTGTTAAATATAACAGATTCGGCGATAGATTATCTTTCTAACTTAGGCTTTGACCCTCAATTTGGTGCAAGACCTATTAAGAGGGTCATTCAACGAGAAATATTGAACCAATTGTCTAAAGAAATATTAGCAGATAATATAAAATCTGATAGTAGCATTTCGGTTGATTATAAATCTGATAAGCTTGTGTTTATCAATGGATAAAATAAATTAGCCGTGGGTTAAAACCCACGGCTAATTTATTTTAAAAAAGGCTTAATTGTCGTTTTAAATGAAAGCTTTTGCGGTGATACTTACATTGCCCAAACTTGTTTATAGCTTCAATATGCTTTTTAGTAGCATAAGATTTATTATGCTCCCAATCATACTGAGGAAATTCTTTTCCAAGCTCAATCATAATATCATCACGATAAGTTTTGGCAAGTATTGAAGCAGCAGCTATAGAAAGATATTTTCCATCACCTTTTACTATACAATTATATTCTATATTTTTATAAGGCTTAAACCTATTGCCATCAATAAGTAATAATTCTGGCGTCTGATTTAGCTTTTCAATTGCTCTATGCATAGCAAGAAAACTAGCATTTAGAATGTTTATTTTATCAATTTCTTCATTAGAAACAATTCCTACAGCCCACGCAATAGCGTCTTTTTCAATTTCTATTCTAAGTTTGTAACGAGTTTTTTCATTTATTTTCTTCGAGTCATTGAGGATTTTATGAATATAATTCTTTGGTAAAATTACAGCAGCAGCCACAACAGGTCCAGCTAAACAACCTCTTCCTGCTTCATCACAACCTGCTTCAATTAAGTCTTTTGAAAATGATGATTTAAGCATAAAATATTAAAATAATATTATGAGATATTAATAGTAGAATAACTATATCGTGATACCAATTTGGTCGATTATCGCTAAGATGTATGCTGTAAAGAAAGGCTACTAGAAATTGAATACTCATAAACTGATAAGGTGTATTACTTCCAGCAAATAATAGTAGAATTATAGAAAAGATAAAGGTAACTAATAAGAAAGAAATGTATTCTCTTATTTGAATCAGTTTATTTTGCATAGAGTTGAATGTTGAAATTATTAAGTATAAAGCTAATAGTATAATAACAGCGATATAAACTAATTGTAAGTAGTTGTTATCTAGGGTAATATTAAACGAAAAATCAAATAATTGATTAATAAATTCATGCCATTTAATTAAAAGAATATCATCTACAAAGTACCAAGTAAAAATATAAATATATGGTAATACAAAAGATCCTATTGCCATCATTAACTCTCTAAGTTTGAACTCCCTAAAAATAAGAAGAGCAATAATAATCAATAAAATATTCCAAATAAATATACTATAGAATAGAGATGCTATTGAAAAAATAAAAGCTGTAGATGAAATTACTATTGGGCTTTCTGTTCTATTAAGTTGAAACAGATTTGCTATACCCAAAACAAAAAACAGTAGAGCAAATAATAGAGGATTTATTGTCCAAGCAATAGAATTAGAGAATATTAATATAGGTGCTAAAAAAAAGAAATGAAAATAATTTCGTTGGATAATTCCAAATAATACGGCAAAATATTGTGTTAGAATAATGGGAATAGTAATTAATAGAATAAAAACAATTCGTATAGTTATAGGGTTATTTCCAATAATATTTAAAAATAAATCGTATAAAGGATTAAAACCTTTGCTTGGAACTATGCTAATAGGTAAAAAGAAAAAGCTGGAGAATACAATCGCAATCAAAAAAAACTGTAATAATCTATTTTTATTATTAAATATTCGTAGAATCATTGTTTTAAATTAAATCCTTTCCAAGATCGGTACGATAATACATTTTATTAAACTTAACATTCTTGGCGGTAGCATAGCTTTTGTATAATGCTGTCTGCAAATCTTCTCCAAAAGATGTAATAGTCATAATTCTACCACCATTAGTATAGACCACACCAAACTCATCCATAGTAGTGCCCGCATGGAAAATTATATTTCCATCAACAGTTTCTAAACCAGATATTTTTTTGCCTTTTTCGTAGCTTTCAGGATAACCTCCAGCCACAAGCATTACCGAAGCAACATACCGAGAATCAATTTCCATTTTAGCTTCCGAAAGTCTTCCTTCATCTAACTGTTTAAATATCTCCAAAAGATCATTTTTTATTCTAGGAACTACAGATTCAGTTTCAGGATCTCCCATTCTCACATTATACTCAATAACATAAGGGTCTCCACCAACATTCATTAACCCAATAAAAACGAAGCCTGTATAATCCATTCCCTCGACTTTAATCCCTTTTACTGTTGGCTTAATTATTCTTTCCTCAACTTTCTGCATAAATTCTTTATCTGCAAAAGGAACGGGAGAAATAGAGCCCATACCACCAGTATTTAGGCCTGTATCACCTTCTCCAATACGCTTATAATCTTTAGCTTCAGGTAGAATTACGTAGTCAGTACCGTCAGTAAGAATAAAAACAGAAAGCTCAATGCCATCAAGATATTCTTCAATAACAACATTACTACCCGCTTTGCCAAATTTACCTGATAAAAGCATATCTGAGAGTCCTTTTTTGGCTTCTTCAATATCGTCTAAAATCAAAACGCCTTTTCCACCTGCTAGACCATCGGCTTTAAGCACATAAGGGGCTTTCAATGTCTCTAGAAATTTTTTACCTTCTTCAATATTTTCAGAATTAAAACTCTGATAAGCAGCGGTAGGAACATTATATTTCATCATAAACTCCTTGGCAAAATCTTTACTGCCTTCCAACATGGCTCCTTGCTTTGACATGCCAATAATGGCAGTGTCTTTTATTTGAGAATCAGCTTTGATAAAATCGTAAATACCATCAACTAAAGGTTGCTCTGGCCCAACAATAAGCATATCTATTTTCATATCAATAATAAACTCTTTGATAGCTATAAAATCATTGATTTTCAAATTGATATTGGTTCCAATAGAAGCTGTTCCTGCATTTCCTGGTGCAATAAAAAGATGGTCAAGTAATGGACTTTGTGCTATTTTCCAAGCTAAAGCATGTTCCCGACCTCCAGAGCCTAAAAGTAGTATGTTCATTTTAATAACTATGTGTTAAATTACTAAATTGTTTAATGTTATATTATTTGGTTATTACCGATTACTCGGGATAAATTGGTGAGGTGGTTATTTGGTTATCTGGTTATCTGCCTAACTCAGAACTCAGAACTCCCAACTTATAACTTTTCTAGTCCAGTTCAAGTTTTTCGCCAAAAGATAAATCTCCAGCATCACCTAAGCCTGGTACTATATACGATTGAGCAGTAAGCTCATCATCAATTGCTCCTACCCAAATACTCACTCTATTCATATTAAGTTTTCGTTTTAGGTAATTTATTCCTTCAAGGCTTGCAATAGCAGCGACAATATGAGTATGTTTTGGTTTTCCAAATTGCATAAGAGACTTATAAGACACCTCCATTGATGCCCCTGTTGCAAGCATTGGGTCAACAAGAATTAAAGTTTTCTTATCCAAATCTGGGCTACTAACATATTCAAGCTCAATATCAAATTTACCATTTTTGTGATGCTTTCTATAAGCAGAAATAAAAGCATTATCAGCATGATCGAAATAGTTGAGCATACCTTGATGTAATGGTAAACCCGCTCTTAAGATAGTTGCTAGTATTGGGTAATTATTAATCAATGGCAATTCAGAAACACCCAAAGGAGAAGTAACTTCTTTGGTTTGATAATCTAAAGTTTTACTAATTTCATAAGCAAATATTTCGCCTAGTCTTTCCATGTTTCTTCTAAATCGCATTCGATCCTCCTGAACATCAAGACTTCTTATTTCTGCTAAAAACTGATTAAAAATCGAATTTTTTTTACCTAAATTGTGTACCATACTGCTTAGCTTTAATTTTGTTTACGTCTGCTAAAATAGGTAAAATTTAAACTTGGTTTCTCTTAGGATAATCTATTTTAATATTCTTGAATATGTAGCAGGATTAGTCTGCTTAAAATTGAAAACTCCATTGTTGCACTTTTAAAAAAAAAGTGTAGTTTTACAATCCTCTTTGTTGAACACAATAGTAGCTACCCATAATTGGCAAATATGACATATAAAAGTATTCGTTTTCTTAAACTCACTTGGGTTGTATCATTACTTATAATCATAGGTTTATCAGTAGGCTCATGTCATAGAGCTCGCTATAGAAGAATGGTGAGAAAGCGTAGAGCCAGTTCCTCAAAACATAAAACACATAAGAGCGCTTACCAGAAAAAATTAAGAAAAAAATCTATTTCTACGAGTTCAAAATACTACATCAAGAACCAAAAGAAGAATTATAGAAGAAAACCTTGGTACGATAAACATTAGAAATTGTTTTAAATATAATCTATCCTAATAGTTAAAAAATTATTCTGCAAACTCCCCTCCAACAATCTTTGCCCCTAGCCTAGAAAAGGGAGGATTATTGGTAGAATAATAACAAAATAGAATCGCTCAAGAATGAGCGATTTACCAAAAAAATCCCCATTCACAAAAGCAAATGGGGATTTCAAATTAACATCCTAAAACTAATTATTTTGTTTTAATACCAATTTGGTATTAATTTGGTATAATTCAAGGCGGAGAGCGAAAATAAAATAGGAGTTGCCATTAGGCAATGACTATCTTTTATTTTCAACCGACAACGATGAAGTAAATCAAAAGAATAGTTTATAAGTCGAACTTTATACCTTGAGCTAAAGGAAGCTCAGTACCATAGTTAACAGTAGTAGTTTGACGACGCATATAAACTTTCCAAGAATCACTTCCTGACTCACGTCCTCCTCCAGTATCTTTTTCACCACCGAAAGCACCACCAATTTCTGCTCCTGAAGTACCAACATTTACGTTAGCAATACCACAATCAGAACCTGCAACAGAAGTAAATAACTCTGCTTCACGTACATTATCAGTAAATATACAAGAAGATAAACCTTGAGGTACATCATTCTGAATATCAATAGCATTCTGTACATCTCCGCTATACTTAATTAAGTAAACGATAGGAGCAAATGTCTCTTCTTGTACAATATGGAACTCATTTTTAGCTTCAGCTATACAAGGCATAACATAGTTTCCTGATTCGAAACCTTCGCCTTCTAATTTGTAACCGCCAAATAATACTTTTCCACCTTCTTCTGCTACTTTCTCAACAGCATTTAAGAATAACTCAACAGACCATTTGTCAATAAGTGGCCCAACTAAGAAATTCTCATCTAAAGCATTACCAACTTTATGTTCAATTTTCTTATAAGCAGCAACCATTTTATCGCGTACTTCATCATAAATATCTTCGTGAATAATTATACGACGAGTAGAAGTACAACGCTGACCAGCTGTACCAACGGTACCAAATACTGTAGAAGTTACAGCCATAGGAATATTTGCATTCTTAGTCATAATAACAGCATTATTACCACCAAGCTCAAGAATGGTTTTACCAAGGCGTTTTCCAACAATACCACCAACACGCTTACCTACAGCCGTAGAACCTGTTACTGATAATAAATTAACTCGCTTATCAGCAAGGAAATTATCTCCCATAACAGAAGATTTAGCAACTATCAAGTTAAATACTCCTTCAGGAACATTGTTTTCACGAAGTACATCAGCAATAATTTTTTGGGTTGCAACAGCGGTAAGAGGAGTTTTAGAACTAGGCTTCCAAATTACCACATCACCAGCAGCAATTGCAAGAGCAGAATTCCAAGCCCATACAGCAACGGGGAAATTGTAAGAAGTAACAATTCCTACTACACCAAGAGGTTGATATTGTTCAAAAAGTCTATGCTCAGGACGCTCACTTTGAAGTGAAACACCATTCATAAGACGAGATTGACCTACTGCAAAATCACAGATATCAATCATCTCTTGAACTTCACCAAGACCTTCTTGATAAATCTTACCCATTTCGTAAGTTACCAAAGCACCAAGCTCATTCTTATATTTTCTTAATTGTAAACCAATTTGGCGAACTAATTCACCACGAATTGGAGCAGGAACTTTACGCCACTCTTTGAAAGCTTCTTGAGCTTTCTTAATTACCATTTCGTAATCGTCAAGAGTTCCGTTTTTAACTCTTCCTATTTCTTTACCATCAATTGGTGATACTGAAGAAGTAATAGCTCCTTTAGTATCGAACCATTCAATACCTGTAGAAACACCTTGGTTAAGTTCATTAACCCCTAATGTTTCCATTGCTTTTTTAATGTCCATCATATCTAATAAATTATTTGTTTTCTGTGATTATTATTATTAAAAAAGCCCAATAGATGCAAATTCCCATCGGGCTTTTTAGTTTTTATATATTCTTATTCTTTATCTAAGAATGGGTATCTATAGTTAACAGGTGCAACTAAAGTTTCTTTAATTGTACGAGTATTAGTCCAACGGATTAGGTTCAAATAACTACCTGCTTTATCGTTAGTTCCACTACCACGAGCACCACCAAATGGCTGTTGTCCTACTACTGCGCCTGTTGGCTTATCATTTAAGTAGAAGTTACCAGCAGCATTACGAAGCATTTCATAACCTATTAATAATTTCTCACGATCTTGAGCAAAAATTGCTCCTGTAAGAGCATAAGGAGAAGTCTCATCACAAACTTTTAATGTTTCCTCATACTTATCGTCTTCGTAAACGTAGATAGTAATAACAGGGCCAAATACTTCTTCTTCCATAGTTACACAATGAGGATCAGTAGTAACAATTACTGTTGGCTCAATGAAATAACCTTTAGATTTATCATAATTTCCACCGAAAACAATCTCAGCTTTATCATTTTTCTTAGCTATTTCAATATAATTAGTAATACTATCGAAAGCCGCTTCATCAATTACTGCATTGAAGAAATTACTGAAATCAGTAACATCACCCATGGTTATTTCAGCTAAATCTTTCTCTAAATTAGCTTTAACTGTTCCCCAAAGCGACTTAGGAATATAAGCACGAGAAGCAGCAGAACATTTCTGACCTTGATATTCGAAAGCACCGCGAGTAATAGCAGTAGAAAGAATATCAGCATCAGCAGTAGAATGAGCAAAAACGAAGTCTTTACCACCAGTTTCACCAACTATACGTGGGTAAGAGCGGTATTTCTTAATGTTGCCACCAATGATTTTCCAGAAATGTTGGAAAGTGTTGGTAGAACCAGTAAAGTGAATTCCTGCAAAATCTCTATGATTAAAAATCTCTTTTCCAATAACAGAACCAGGACCTGGTACAAAGTTGATAACACCATCAGGTAAACCAGCTTCTTTAAACACTTTCATTAAATAATAGTTGGAAAGAATAGCAGAAGTAGCAGGTTTCCAAACAGTAACATTACCCATAAGTACAGGAGCCATATTAAGGTTAGAAGCAATTGCTGTAAAGTTAAATGGAGTTAAAGAGAAAACAAAACCTTCCAAAGGACGATATTCTAAACGATTGATAACTCCGGGACTTGACATTGGTTGGTCAGCGTATATTTGGCTAGCATAAGTAGCATTGAAACGTAAGAAATCTATAGTTTCGCATGCTGAGTCAATTTCTGCTTGGAAAGGATTTTTTCCCTGTCCCAACATGGTTGAAGCATTAATTAATGCACGATATTTTGTTGCTATAAGTTCAGCAGCTTTAAGAGTAATAGAAGCACGCTCTACCCATGGCATCTCTGCCCATTTCTTTTGTGCAGCAAGAGCAGCATCAATTGCCATTTGAACTTCTTTAGGTCCAGCTTTATGGTATGTTGCCAATACGTGACCATGGTCAGTAGGCATTGTAACAGTGTCTGTATTTCCTGTTCTAACTTCTTTACCATTAATAATCAAAGGAATTTCAATGGTTTCAGATTTTAACTCTTGTAATTTTGCTTGTAACTCCTTTCTCTCTGGACTACCTGGAGCATAGCTCTTAATAGGCTCATTCTGAGGGCGTGGAAAGCTAAAAATTGCATTGTTCATAGCTGTTATATTTAAGTTATTACTACTAATAAGACTTTTATTATTGTCTCAATTTTTGTTATGTGGGCAAAAGTAACAATTCCTATTTATTACAATATCTTTTTAACAAAATATAATAAAGAAATTTCACGTTTTTGGGTTGATAATTAGCAAGGGGGGAATTTCTATTAAATTAGGAACACGGATTGCACAGATATAGCAGATAAAAATGGATTTTGGTTTTGATTTAATAGAAAATTTATTAGTAGATTACAAGCAACTAATCAGTTTATCAAAATCCCCTATTCCACTTTATTAGAAATTAAAAATTTGTGCTTTGTCACTATTTTTTGCTGAAAAAAAGCAAAAATACCGCCAAAACCTCTAGAATTAGTATT
>QMPB01000048.1 GCA_003648395.1 Bacteroidota bacterium | reverse complement strand
AAATTTAGCAATGGTGACACTATCTACATCGAACCATGGAGAGCAAAAGCTTTCCCTATTGTTAAGGATTTGATTGTAAACCGTGGTGCTTTTGATGAGATTATTCAAGCAGGTGGATATGTATCAATAAATACTGGTGGTGTACCCGATGCTAATGCAATTGCAATTCCAAAGGTAGATTCTGATATAGCTATGGATGCAGCTGCTTGTATTGGTTGTGGTGCTTGTGTCGCTACTTGTAAGAATGCTTCTGCAATGCTATTTGTTGCTGCTAAAGTATCTCAGTTTGCTCACCTACCTCAAGGTAAAGTTGAAGCTAAACGAAGAGTACAGAATATGGTAGCTAAAATGGATGAGCTTGGCTTTGGTAACTGTTCTAACACTTATGCTTGTGAACAAGAATGTCCTAAGGAGATTTCTGTTTCTCATATTGCTAAGATGAATAGAGAATTCCTTGCGGCTAAGTTATGTGCTGATACCAAGGATATATAGTGTTTTTTTGTAAGAGAACACCAAATACTGCGTTATTTTTGTTTTTTGAAACAGTCATTTACGAAATGTAAACTCCTTATTTCAAAAAAATAGAAAGCAGATTGTTATATTTAGAAATAATATTTTTCTAATATGATATAAATAATTAGAAAAAGCTTCTCAGTAATGAGGGGCTTTTTTTGTTCGTAAATCGTTCATTCCTGTAAACCAATAGAAGTTTTTCCTTACCTTTGACTAAATAATTAATTAGTCAATATGGAAGAGATTAAAGTACTAGTTGTAGAAGATGAAATGATAATTGCCAATACTATAGTTAGCGCTTTAGAAAGTTTTGGTTATATAGCTTTAGAACCTGCAATTACATATTCAGAGGCCGTTGAAAGAATAGAAGAAAATAAGCCTGATATTGGAATATTCGATATTCAACTCTCTGGTAGAAAAACAGGTATTGACCTTGCTAGAACGGTAAATGAAAAGTATAATTTCCCATTCTTATTTATAACTTCTTTCTCTGATAATAATACACTAAATGAAGTAAAGGAAGTTCATCCTTCAGCATTCTTAGTAAAACCTTTTAATAAAGAAGAACTTAAGGTGGCTATAGAACTAGCACTTTACAATTACTCTTTGCAAACCGCCAGACCTGTAAAGGCTTTGAATAGCATTATTAGGCAATCAATGTTTATTAAAAATAACAATAAACAGATAAGAATAAAAATTTGTGATATAATGTATATATTGACCTATATATGACAGATGGAAATATATACACTCTCAGAGAAACCATTGGCGATTATTTGAATAAACTTTCTTCAAATTTTGTGAAATGCCATAGAAGTTATATTGTAAATCTTAAACATATAGAAGCTGTTCAAAAGAAAAGCATAACCGTAAAAGATACAGAGATTCCATTGAGTAAAAGTATGAAAGAAGAAATCCTAAACAAACTTAGCAATGAATAAATTATCCAGATTTATTATTGTTCTAGTATTTATTTTACAAAGCACTTCTCTTTATTCTCAAGAGTCAAATGAGAGCACTGTTAATGAGAAAATTAAGCAAGTTGAAGAGTATATTATTTACAATAATCTTGACTCAGCAAGAATAATTATTAACGAATTACATGATAGCATTATCATTAACAAATACAAATCTTTGGCTTTTATTATTGATGGAAATCCTTCATATTCTGATTATCACTACTTAATAAACACTGCTTTTGATCAATACGGTATCCCAATTATCGATATTCAGAAATATTTCACTAATCTTTTTCCTCCACCTCAGAGCGATAGTATTATTATGGAATATGTATATATTAAATGGAAACAAATAAGTTTATTTACCAATGCTGTAATGCTTGATGAGGCAGAAAAAGAACATAAATCGCTTGCTAAATATATCAATAAATTTGATAAAAGTGACCCCAATTACCAAAGAGCAATCTTTCATTTAAATATATATCCCATAATTCTTGATATTATTAATAATGAAGTTGAAAAGGGTGAAGAAAGATGTAATAGGCAGAAAGAAATTGCACTGGCTCTTAAAGACACTGCTTTAATGATAATGACCGATTATTATCGTAGTAGTTTTCTTATTTCAAAACATGATTTAGAGGGTTATATAAATCTTTGTGAGTCTGCTCATATTCTTGACAATAAAATAAACAATACTAGTCCAGTATATATTGATAACCTATGCCATTTGGTTGATGCATACCTCTATAAAGGAGGAAATGATGATAGAATATATAATTTATTAGAAGAAATATCAAATGATAGATTTAGTGAAAATATTAGTTATAATTACTATATCCGATTTGTAAATTCATTATCTGATGAGTCAGAAAAAGCACAATTAATTTATAAAAAATTCGGAGTAAATGGAATAGTAGAACTTTGTGATACAATTATTTCGCAAACTAGAGACAGAGTATTTCCAAACGACTTTTATCACATTCTTAATGGCTGTGCGAGAACACTAGAAAATAGAGGCTATTATAAAGAGGCTATGCATATTAACAATGAGAGCGTTGAAGTAATTAAGAATATATATACTGAAGAATTATCTAATACTCTATCTCGAAATAAAATTAAAAGTATTGAAGAGAAAAAAGAAATTGCAATTGCAGCAGAAAAATCTAAATCCAAATTATACTTATATATTTCAATACTTCTTATTGGTCTTGCAATAATTACTATCACTAATATTATTATTCAAAGAGGTAAAAACAATAAACTAAGATATAAGAACAAACAGATTGCTAAGCAAAGAGATGAAATAAAAGAGAGAGATGCTGAAAAACAGCTTCTTCTGAAAGAGATACACCATAGAGTTAAGAATAATTTTCAAATTATTTCTAGTCTTTTAGAACTTCAAACAAAAGGCATTGAAGACGAAAAAGCACTTAGCTTAGCCAAAGAAGGTCAAGGAAGAGTTAGATCAATGGCCCTAATTCATCAGAAACTATATCAGAATGATGATTTACTTATTAACTTCAGTGAATATATACAGAGCTTAGTTAGGGAAATTAATACCGTTTACTCAACAACCAAAATTGAAACTATTTATAAAATTGATAATGATTTTACTCTCGATATTGATACTGCTATACCCTTGGGATTAATTATTAATGAGCTTATTACCAATAGTTTTAAATATGCTTTTAATCAAGAAAAGCTAAACCAACTTAGCATTCAACTTATAAGAGAAGATGATAGAAACTTGATAATAATAAAAGACAATGGTCCAGGAATGAAAGATAGAATAAAAGTGAAAGCAGTGAAAAGTATAGGATTAAAACTTGTAAGAAATCTTGTAAAACAGCTGCACGGAAGAGTCGAATATTCAAACAATAATGGAGCAAGTTTTACAATTTATTTCAAAGAAACTTACCAAAGAAACCAAATAGAATAATAAAAATACACTATCATTTTCACAACATACTTTCATGCTTTCACAACATTTGCTTAATGTCTTCTATTTTTCATTATATATTTGCATTGTAAATAATCAAGTATAGATATAACTTAAATTAGTTAGCAATGGCATTCATCGACTGGAACGAAAGATATAGTGTAAATATAAGAGTAATTGATATGCAACACAGACAACTTGTATCTCTAATAAATAAGCTTTACGAAGGAATGAAAGCTGGTAATACAAAACAAGTTCTTGGCAAAACTATCAATGAACTAGTTAATTATACAAAGGTTCACTTTAGAGAGGAAGAGGCTATTTTTGAAAAATACGGTTATGAAGAAACTGAAGAACATAAAAAAGGACATCAGCATTTCATTGATGAAATAGCTAATTTTAAAAAGTCCTTTGATGCAAATAGAATAACTGTTTCTACTAAAGTGATGATTTTCCTTAGAGATTGGTTATATAATCACATACTTAAAACTGACAAAAAATATATGCAATTCATGCAACTAAATGGAATAAACTAAAATAATATCCTGTAGGTAAGTTATTATTAAATATTATTCCTCAATATTTTCTTCCAATTCAAAAAAGCCGCTTTTGCGGCTTTTTTCTTTTTATATAAGCTAGCTAATTAAGTTTGGTATAAGCTATAATATGAAATGTATATACTATTGTACAATTAAGTTTCGTTATATATTTTTTATGTAGTTTTGTTCCATATTATTTAATAGAAAACCATTTACAATTCTCTAGAATATGAAGTACACTTTTAATATATTATTTTTCTTATTTTTAGGACTAAATATCATTGCTCAACCTTATAATCAGACTGATAGCAATGGAAAAAAGATAGGTAAATGGAATAAAAAATATGATAATGGGAAAACTAGATTTGAAGGTCAATTTGAAAATGGCTATGAAGTTGGCACTTTTTATTTCTATTATCCAAATGGGAAGTTAAATAGTAAATTAGAATATCTTGAAAAAGGTAAACTTGCTGTTGCTAGTATTTACTACAAAAATGGAAGTCTACAAGCAAAAGGTAAGTATTATAACAAACAGAAACATGACATTTGGAAATATTATAGTAGTTCAACAGAGCTAATCACCAAACAAGAATCCTATAATAAAGGCAAAAAAGATGGCTTATGGTATATTTATTATCCCAATAATACAAAAGTTTCTGAAGTAATGTGGAAGAATGATGTTAGAGATGGCATATGGAAAGAATATTATAAAAATGGGAAATTAAGGCTTTCAGCCACTTTTGTAAAAGGCAAACTTGAGGGAGAATACATTACTTATTTTATGAATGGTAAAATCTCAAGAAAGGGAAATTATGTAAATGGTAAAGCAAATGGTGCTTGGATATCGTATAATGAAAAAGGTATATATACTGAATACATAATGTTTAATATGGGCAATATTGAACTTGAGAGAAAATATGAAAATGGGAAGATGATATTTGAAATGGATAATAAGAAACATACTGTAACAGACTTGAGGAAGAAAAAGGATGGTGAAGAAGAATAATAGAGTTTTAGTTGCTATGAGTGGAGGTATTGACAGCTCAATTGCTGCGCTACTTCTTAAAGATCAGGGATATGAGCTTGTTGGAATGACTATGAAAACATGGGATTATTCTACTGCCGGAACTAGTAGCAAAGAAACTGGCTGTTGTAGTCTTGACTCTATTAATGACGCTCGTCAACTTGCTGTAAGTAAAGGATTTCCTCATTATATTATTGATATTAGAGAAGATTTTGAAGAAAGTATTGTAAGTAACTTTGTCTCAGAATATTTGATTGGAAGAACACCTAATCCTTGTATTCTTTGCAATACATTTATGAAATGGGAAGCTCTTCTTAAACGTGCTGACGAATTAGACTGCTATCATATTGCAACAGGACATTATGCTCAAATGAAAGAGAAAGATGGTAGGTATTATGTAACCAAAGGAATAGATGGAGGTAAAGACCAGAGCTATGTTCTTTGGGGTGTTAGTCAAGAGAATTTGGCAAGAACAATTTTTCCTTTGGGCAACTTTCATAAAAGTGAAATTAGGGAATTAGCAATAAAACATGGCTTCGATAATCTTGCTAAGAAAAGCGAGAGTTACGAAATATGCTTTATTCCAGATAATGATTATCATAGTTTTTTAAATCATAAAGTTGAAGGTCTAGAGCAAAGAGTTTCTGGTGGTGATTTCGTACTTAAAGATGGAACTGTGGTCGGAAAGCATAAGGGATATCCGTATTATACTATAGGGCAAAGACGCGGCTTAGTTGCTTTGGGATATCCTGCCTATGTTAGTGAAATTGATGCTAAAAATAATAGAATTGTAATTGGACCTGCAAATGAACTTATGGGTGATAAAATGCTTGTGGGGAAACTAAATTGGCAAAAATATACTCATATTACTGATGGAATGGAGGTTGATGTTCAAATTAGACATCACGACCCAGGTGCTGCTGCAAGACTTTATAATGATATTAATGACACTATTCGAGTAGAGTTTTTTGGTAAAGTTTCTGCTATAACGCCCGGACAATCTGCCGTGTTTTTTGAGGATGATGATGTTATTGCTGGCGGATTTATTATTAAATATTTAAAAGATTAGCACTATGTATAAATCAATAATTTTCATGTTTTTAGTATTATTATTCCTTATTTCTTGCGACAAAAAGGAAACTGAAGCTCCCATTGATATGGGATATAATTATTTCCCTGTTGAGCAATCTATTTACTCTATTTATGAAGTTGATTCTATAGTATGGGATGATTTTAATAACTCCATAGATACATTTAGTTATAGCGTAAAACTCCTTATTGATAGCCAGTTTGTTGACAATGCTGGAAGAACTTCGTATTGGTGGAAAAAATATGCTAAAACAGACTCTACCAATTATACTTTCTCCTCTAATTATTCAATTACAAAAACTAGTAACAGAGTGGAAACTTCAGTAGAGAACATAAACGAGATAAATCTAATCTTTCCTTTATATGCTGGTGCTAGATGGAACTCTAATTCACTGAATAGCAATACCGCGACAGATGCTATTTGTGATGATATTGATTTTCAAAAAACAATGTTAAACAATACTTATGACAGCTGTGCTTCAATAGTTTATTTAGATGATGTAAACTTAGCTCGAGAGTTTGTTCACAAAGCTGTTTTTGCTAGAAATATTGGAATGATTTATGAAAAAAGAATTCATAAAGAGGTGAAAATAACAGGTTTAAGAGGATATTTTACAGAATACAAGATTATTAGTTATGGTAAAGAATAGTTTTCTTTTACTCTTTCTTTGTTTTTTTTCATTTCTACTAATAAATGAAAATATATCTGCTCAATACTCAAATTCGTATTACTTAGTTAGTTTTAATAATAAAAATAATTCTAGTTACAGCCTTTCTAACCCAAGTGCTTATCTTTCCGAAAAATCGATTTACAGAAGATTAATTGCTAAAATCCATATTGATAGTACAGACTTACCTGTTAATAAAAGAAATCTAGACAGCTTGCTTAATTATGGAGCTACTATTAATTACACTTCAAAATGGTTAAATGCCGCCCTAGTATTTATTGATGACAGCACAAAACTAGAAGCTATTTATAAGTCCTCAGTAGTAAATAAAGTGCAATTTCTCGCTCCTCGATTAACAACAAAGAAATCATCAACAAAACAATATAAACTAAAAGCTAGAAAATCAAGTGATAGTTTTGATTATGATAATCTCGCGATTGCTGCTGAGACATATCACAGAATAAGAATGATTGAGCTTAATCAGCTAATTAAAATCGGTAACACCGGGCAAGATATACAAATAGCAGTTTTCGATAATGGCTTTAAGAATGCAAATAAATTGGATGCTTTTTCACATTTATTTAATAATGGTCAAATATTAGGATTTAAGAATTTTACAACAGGAGGCCAAGATGTTTTTAACTCAGGAACACATGGTACCTATGTGCTCTCCACTATGGGAGCTTATGTTGAAAATCTATTTACAGGCAGTGCTATAGGCGCAGATTATTATTTATTTCAAACAGAAGATAATAGATATGAATTACCAATAGAAGAAGTAAATTGGCTTATTGCTGCTGAATATGCCGATTCACTAGGTGTAAATATTATTACATCAAGTTTGGGATATACCACTTACGATAGTGCACAATACAATCACAATCAAAGTGAGTTAGACGGCAAAACAGCTATTGTTAGCAAAGCTGCTAGTTTTGCATCTGCAAAAGGAATATTAGTATTTAACTCAGCGGGAAACTCCGGAAAAAAACCATGGCATAAAATTTCTTTTCCTGCTGATGCAAGAAATATTCTTGCAGTTGGCTCAATTAATAAAGACTATGAGACCTCATCATTTAGTTCATTTGGTTATAGTGCTGATGGTAGAATAAAACCAGACATTACTGCAATAGGAGAGAAAGCCGCATTAATAAGTTATTTAGGAGACCTAATAAGAGGAAATGGAACTTCATTCTCTAATCCCTTTATGGCAGGCGCAGCTGCAAGCCTTATGAGTGCTACTAACAATACTAATGCAAAACAAATAAGGAATGCTATAATTCAATCTTCTCATCAATATCTAAATCCAGATTCTACACAAGGTTATGGAATACCAAACGTATATTTAGCAGCACTTTTACTGAATAATGAAACTATACCATACATTATAGATAAACAAGATTTTGTAGTTGCACCAAACCCATTTCAAGATGAATTTCATATCCTGTTCAATGCTACACAAAATACAAAAGTAGATATTGAGATATTTGATATTAGTGGAAGGTTAATCTATCAAAAATCTTCTGTACAAATAAGTCAAGGTGAGAATTTCTATTCAATTGAAGATTTACATAGTTCATATCAAGGACTTTGTTTTGTCAGTATTATTATTGAAGGGAATAGAATTACTAAGAAAATTGTGAAATATTAAACACAATCCGTAAGTATATACGGACTGCGTTAATATTTCATCCTATCACCAACTACCAAATATTTGATATATTATAATCCTTTGGATATTTAATCTGATATTGAAAGTCTAAACTTTTCTTTTGTTTAGACTTAATATTCATGTCCCAAGTAAGAAAACCTGTTTTGTTATCAAATTGTGCTCCAGAACTTTGCAACAATCTTACTTCAATGTCTTTTCTATTTGATAATGGAAGTTGATCTTTAATTACCAAATGAATAGCGTCTTTCTTATTGTTTCTTATGCTAATATTCCATGCCACATTCATTTTCTTACTTCCACCAAATACAGCAGTTGAGTTTTTATCTTTTATTTTTCTTCTTTCAATTACAATGCTTTTATCTCTACCCAGTGAAATGTCAAGAGTATCATTAAGATTAGATGGATTCAAATAAGATTTACCAACATAAGTACCTTCAAAGAAAATATTTACTGAACCAGCCATAAGATTAAGATCTTCCCAGCCCGTAATTCTTGCTTGAAGAAAAGCATCAGGGTCGATACGAGGCACAGCATAATATCTATAAGTAGCAGGTAACTCCCATTTTTGCACCTTCACATTTACCCTTTTATTGCTCGAAGGAATAGTGTATGGAAGTGATATTTTGAAAATTGTGTTAGTTTGATTCTGACTAACAGAGGTGTAATTTGCTGAATTATTTGCATTCATTGAACCTTGAGAAATAGTCATTGCCTTAGAACGAGGTGCAGCACTTACTTCCAAATCATCATCAACAGCATAAGATAATGATTTGTTTTTTAATTGGGAATTATAATAGTTCAAATACCATACATTTAATGTTGGAATAATTCCATTCTGACGAGGATTTCCTGTAGAAACTGAAAGTTTTATATTATTCCAATCAACACCAGTATTTTGATAAATATTTGCTCTATAATGAAGCTCAATTGGTTTTTCAACATTTATTGCACGGATATCATACAATGGTGTCCATCCTGCATTATTTACCAAATAATCGAATGTAAACTTTGCACTTACTTGTTCTTTTGCATTAATCTCTACTAATATTTCACCAACACCTTTTGGTGCTCTCCTTTGTTGAAGTAAATTTAATGCATTTGTAAGTTTGTTAATTTCAATTTGTTGCTTACTTATTTTCTCATTTATTTTTAACTTATCAGAATATATTTCACGAAAGCGAGCTCTATAAAAATCTGCTGCTGCTTTTATTTCGTTAACAGTAAGTTTACTATTATTTCCCTTTAAAGTCATATTTGATTTTAACAACTGTATTTCTTCACCATAGGCCGCAACTATTTGTTTCTGATATTGCTGTTTGGAAGTAAGTAGTTCTATAGAATCCATAAGACTAACTATTCGCTTATTTTTCCTTATTTCTTTTAAATAATTAATCTGATGAGTTACCGACATTATTGTAAAGTTACCTTTTCCCTTTACTTGAATACTCTGAGGGTTTATTGTTGTACTCAAATCACTCAATCGTATTATTTGATGCCCTTTTTTTAAATATGCAGAAGCCGTCCTATATATTTGGGCTCCATTCTGGAATACTGTTACAGATTCAATATTTGATTTTACTTTTTTATCAATGCTTGATGCACTAACTATAAGTGTAATGTTCAGTAGTAGAATTGTTAAGTAGAGTTTCATAAGAATATGTGTTAAATTTGAATTATTAAATGCTAAATGGTTATTTGTTGATTCGTTTATTTGGTTATTCGTTGATAACAAGGAATACAGAGAAAAAACCTAAACAAGACTTCCTTTCAAACAAATATGTTGCCAAAAATCGAAATTGTTAATTAAAATTTCATTTTTTCCAATAATAATAACGATAGTAGTAGAATATTTTTTTAAATTTGGAGTCTCAAAACTAAATAGACAGATGTTAAAACAGGGATTATATCAGAAACTACAGCAAAAGCTTTCGCCTCAGCAAATACAGCTGATGAAACTTCTACAAGTTCCAACAATTGCTCTCGAACAACGTATTAAACAAGAGATTGAAGAAAATGTTGCTTTAACTGAAGGAACTGATACAGACAATGAAACAAACGATTTGGATAATAGTGAAGAAGTTGATAATCCCCAGGAAGATCAAGAAAAGAACACTGAAGACGAATTTGATATTACAGATTACATAGATCCTGACGATGCACCTGATTATAAATATGAGGCAAATAATCATAGTGTTGATGATGAGGAAAGAACTATTCCATTTGTATCAGGAAGCACATTCCACGACCTACTAAGAACACAACTATCGCATAGAAACATACCAGAAATTGAGCATAAGATAGCAGAGTTTATTATTGGAAATCTCGACGATTCTGGATATTTAAGGCGTGAAAGCATTGCTATTGTTGATGATTTAGCATTTACTCAAGGAATAGATACTACTAAAGAAATTGTAGAAAAACTTATTCTGCTTATTCAATCTTTTGATCCTGTTGGTGTGTGTGCTAGGGATTTAAAAGAGTGTTTACTTATACAGCTTGAGCATAAAGAAGAAACCCAAAATATTGCAAATGCAAAGGTGATTCTAAAAAGATTTTTCAATGCTTTCTCAAAAAAACACTATGAAGAGATAATGCACCGAATGAATATTGAAGAAAGTGTATTAAAAAGTGCAATCGCTGAAATCCTTAAATTAAATCCTAAACCAGGTAATAGTTTAAATGAAAGTGTTAGAATGATTGAACATATTGTTCCTGATTTTCAAATCTTACACGAAGATGGTGAATTAGTTCTTCAATTAAATGGCAGAAATGCACCTGAACTTCGGATTTCTAGAACTTACAGAAATATGCTTGAAGCATATGCAGAAACTAAAGCTAGTAACAATAAACAAACTAAGGAAGCAATGATGTTTGTGAGGCAGAAAATTGATTCTGCAAAATGGTTTATTGATGCTATAAAACAACGCCAACATACTTTATTTGATACTATGAAAGCTATTATGAAGTATCAAGAGCTATATTTCCTAACTGGTGATGAAACAAAGTTACGACCAATGATACTTAAGAATATAGCTGATATTGTTCATTTAGATATATCTACTATCTCAAGAGTTGTAAATAGTAAGTATGTTCAAACTCCATTTGGCACTTTTAAGCTAAAATCTTTCTTCTCAGAAAGTATGCAAAACCAGAATGGAGAGGAGATTTCAACAAGAGAAATAAAGAAAATATTACAGAATATCGTTGAAAAAGAGAATAAACGAAAACCATATACAGACGATAAATTAGCCCAATTTCTTAATGACAAAGGCTATAATATTGCTCGTAGAACTATTTCAAAATATAGAGAACAACTAGATATACCAGTAGCTCGATTAAGAAAAGAGCTGTAATCATCACAATAAACAGTAAATATAAAATAGTAAATAATAAATATTCAACCAAAGTAATGCGCCGCGATTTAGCTGAGAGTTTTTCTTTATCATTTCACCCACTATTTATTCCATTTTATAGTCTCTTATTTGTTTTTGTATTGCCAATATTTGAAGTGCAAACGCTTGGCCCTAAATTTCAAGTATCATTGGCTGCTATGGTTGGACTTATGACAATTGGCTTGCCGTTATTTAGCATGCGAATGCTGAAAAAACATGGTATAATAAATTCCTATTTTCTAAAAACAAAAGAAGAGCGTTTCATTCCATATTTCCTTACTGCAACCTATTTTGCAATCACAACTTATATGCTGTTTAGAATAGATTTTATTCCAATAGTAATACCTTTATTATTTGCAATTCCAACTCTTGTAAGTGCAGCACTTTTGCTATTTAATTTTAAATTGAAAGTAAGTACACATGCAGCTGGAATGGGGGGGCTCAATGCAACTATTTTAGTAATTAATTATTTTTATGACCTTCATTTAGAAGTACCTATGACTATAATAATGGCACTTACAATTATTGTAATTATTTCTAGGTACTTTCTAAAGGCACATAACTGGACAGAATTACTGATTGGATATTTTACAGGACTGATATTAGGGCTTACTATGGGAGTATATTTTCTTTATCCTATGTTGAACTAATTACTAGCTTCAACCTTTCTATTTTCTCTAATCCATAGAACTCCAAAACTTACTGTAAGAATAACTAACAATATTGGAGTAATTCTATCACCTTCCCAAATCCATGTAACAGTTGTGCTATCAAATTTGAATGATAATAATGTAAAAAAGCTAAATATTGTTGCGCCCATGAATAGTTTTTTTCTCTTTTTCATAATTTAAGATATTAAGTTTACATATGATTACTAATTATTTATAATCTGCAAAACTCATTAATCTTAATTAGTTAACAAAATATTATGGGGTTGAAAAAGGGTTGAATTATTGGTTTTTGTGCTCTTTCTTTAGTTCTTTTCGGTTTTTTACCTCTAAAATCTTGTAAAGATTATTAATGTGTGTTTTTAAGGTGCTCATTTCAATAAACAGCTCTTCACATATTTCTTTATTAGATTTATTGGCAATTATCAAATCGTAAACTTGCTGCTGTCTTCTACTTAATAGTTCTCTTTTATCATCTGTATTGGAATTCTCTTTTAAACTTAATTTAAAAACATCCATCTTTTTTCTCTCTACTTTAATCCAAAGAAGCATCAAGATAATTGCTAATAAAATTAGCAATACAGCAATAAAAGGATAATTGCTCCACGCCCAAGTAACATCACTACCGCTAAATTCAAATGAAATACCAAGAAATAGTAAAAATATTACTAAAAATTCAAGCAGTTTTTGATGCTTACTTGCTAGGTTAAATATGGATTCTTTTATTTTCATAGGATGATTACTTCCTTCCAACAACACTCTTAGAAACAAATACCAATACCAAAAGCGCCCCCAAGAAAACCGATAATCTCCCCAAATAATCTCCTGCTTGAGAATAATAAGTTTGTACTGTCGATAATGGAATAGCAGCTTTTACTGCTGTCTTTTCATAGAACTTGGTTTTCTGTAGAATTTCTCCTTTTGAATTTATCACTCCCGAGAAACCAGTATTTGCTGCCCTTACAACATAATTTCTTGTTTCTATAGCTCGTAAACGTGCATAAGAAAATAACTGCCTATGCCCCGGACTATCGTACCACCAAGCATCATTGGTAATTACTGCAATAAAACTTGGTTTCTCATCAATAAAACTCCCCACAAGTTCCCCATAAATAGACTCATAACAAATAATAGGAGCTACATAAGAACTTTCATTAATTTTAAAAAGCTTTGGTTCTGTGCTACAACCTAAAGTTCCGAATGTTCCTCCAAGATTAATGGCGTATTTCTCCAATGGTTTAAGCAAGGCTGTATATGGCATTTTTTCCACCCCAGGAACTAGTATCTTCTTATGATAAAACTCTATGGGCTTTCTTTTTTGGGCAAATAAAGCTGTATTATAATTACAATAAAAGCCACCATCAGAAAGTGGTCTGGCACAAGCTTTTTCATATTTATTCTCTGCCAATAATCGTCTTGTAGATGCTCCCATTAGAAAGCTCAATCTTGGATATTGGTTAAAAAATTCTCTCAAACTATCCATTGAAGGATATGCTGTTATTCTCGATTCCCACATTGTACGTTCTATACTCGATTCTGGAGTAATTACAATTTGAGTTTGAGAATCCATATTTTTTCTTGTGATGTTCAAAATATTGTGCATCAACTCATTGGAAGAAGTTGTATAGGCCTCATCATAGGGCTCAATATTAGGTTGAATAAGTAGCACATTTACTCTATTTTCTCCATCAACTACATTATTCTTAATTTGATATGAAGAAATAATAGGTACAAAAACTAGCAATAAAGCAAGAACAGAATGAATTATAGAATACTGGGGTTTTCCAAAATCTATATATCTTAGAATAGCTTTT